>CAYZLN010000078.1:6244-8059 GCA_964479295.1 uncultured Gemmatimonadota bacterium | reverse complement strand
CCGTCCGAGCCCGTGATCGTCAGCAGCAGCGCCGTGTCCTCCAGCGCCCGGATGTCCTGCGCGTGGCCGGGGCCGAAGAAGAGGAACTGACCGGCGGCGAGCTCGACGTCCTCGCCGGCGACGCGGTACTGGAGCCGGCCCTCCAGGACCTGGAGGGTCATCGGCGCCGCGGCGTGGTGGGTGTCGACCTCGGCCCCCTCGGCGAGCACGGTCATGGTCAGCCGCAGGTCGCCCTCCTTGACCAGCGTGCGGCCGAGACGGCCGGTGCGGACGTACTTCTCGTCGCGGCGCAGCTCGGCCACCTGCTCGGCCAGGTCGAAGGTGAGGTGCTCGCCGGTGAGCGCGCGGGAGACGGGGGACACGTCGACCTCCTGGGTTCCACGGAGAAGGACGGATCAAGGATAGCCGCCGCCGGGCCGGCCGTCCACGGCGGCGGTCAGCGTCCCGCCGGCACGTGCAGCCGCTGGCCCGGCCTCAGCCGGCGGGCCCGGACCCCGTCGTTGGCGGCCCGGAGGGCCCGAAGCGGCACGTCGTACCGCCGGGCGATCCCGCCCAGCGTCTCCCGCCGCCGCACCACGTGGACGACGCCGCCCCGTCGCCGGTCCGGCGGGATCTCCCGGTACCGGGCGCGGAACCGGTCGGCCGCCGACGCGGGGATCCACACCTCCGCCGGCGCCCGGGCCGGCGCCCGCCCGCGGACGAGGTGCGGGTTCAGCGCCCGGACGCGCTCGAGCGGGACCCCCGCGGCCCGGGCCACGGCCTCGAGCGAGCCGCCGGGGTCGACCTCGACCCGTCGCGTCCGGGGCACGCTCCGGGCCAGCGGGACGAAGCCCAGCCCGGTGCCGGCGGGGTCGTGGGCCATCCGGGCGGCGGCCAGGAGCTTGGGCACGTACTGGCGCGTCTGGCGCGGCAGGAGGCGCCGGCGGGTGAGCTCCCAGTACCCGGCGTCGCCGCCCGCCCTCCGCTGGCCCCGGCGCACGCGGCCCCATCCGGCGTTGTAGGCGGCGGCCGCCAGCGCCCAGTCGCCGAGGCCGCGGCGCAGCCGGCGCAGGTGACGGGCGGCGGCCTCCGTGGCCGCCACCGGGTCCCGGCGCTCGTCCACGTCCCACCGCACGTCGAGGCCCTCGCGGAGGGCCGTCAGCCGGCGGAACTGCCAGATCCCCACGGCGTGGAAGCGGCTGTGCGCCCGGGGGTTGAAGCCGCTCTCGATGGCGGCCAGGTAGAGGAAGTCCTCCGGAACCCCTTCCCGTTCGAGGAGGGGCGAGAGCCGCCCCTCCCAGCGACGGGCGCGGCCCAGGTAGGCCCGGAACGTGTCGGCGAAGGCGCCCCCGTAGATCTCCATCCACTCCAGCACGTCCCTCTTCGCCTCGCGGGGGAGGGGGGCGAAGGCGCCGTCGAAGAGGGCGGCTTCCGGGGCCAGCCGGAGGTCGGCCCGCCGGAACTGGCAGGTCCGCGCGGCCGGGTCGCGGACGTCGGCGCCGGGCGCCGGGGGCGAGGGGGCGAGGAGGGCGGCCGCCAGGCCCGCGGTGGCCGCCGCCACCAGGGCGACCAGGGCCGACGCGAGGACCGCGCGCGTCGAGACACGCGGTCCCGCGGACGGGTCCCGGCGTCCGATGGTGCTCACGTCGGCGTCCCCCTCGGCTCGCGTGGTCGTGGAAGCGACCCGGACGGGGGACCCCTGGCCGTCCCGGCGGCTCGGTCGGGCTCCGGTACCCGGCGCCGGTAGATCCGGTCCGGGGGGGCCGCGCCGCGGGGGCCGTCCGGCCCCGGGTCGGGGGCGTCGCCGTCCCCGGATCCTGCGACGTCCCTCGCGGA
>CAYZLN010000078.1:4140-6144 GCA_964479295.1 uncultured Gemmatimonadota bacterium | reverse complement strand
GGGTCGATCGTGGTCGCGTGCTTCGCGTCCTACGTGGGCCTCCAGCTCGTGGGCCGCTCCACCGCCGTGGACGCGACCGGCGCGTCCGTCCGATGGCTGGCGGCCGCCAGCGCCGCCGTGGGCGTGGGCATCTGGAGCATGCACTTCACGGGCATGCTCGCCCTCCGGCTCCCGGTCCCGGTCGGCTACGATCCGGCGCTCACGCTGCTCTCGATGGTGATCGCCGTGCTGGTCTCGCTCCTGGGGCTCGCCGTGATCCGGCGCGAGGAGGTGCCGCTCGCGCAGCTCACCGGGGCGGGCGTGCTGGTGGGGCTGGCGATCTCCGGGATGCACTACACGGGGATGGCGGCGATGCAGGTGCCCGGCGAGATGCGCTACGACGGGGGCCTGGTCGCCGTCTCCGTGGGCGTGGCCGTCGCCGCGTCCTGGGCGGCGCTCCGGCTCGCCCTCCACTTTCGGGGGGACGCGACGTCCGGGGGCGGGTGGGGCCGGGTCTCCGCGGCCGCGCTCATGGGCGTGGCCATCTCCGGGATGCACTACACGGGGATGGCGGCGGCCCGCTTCGGGGCGCTCCGGCCCGACGCGTCGCTTCCCGGAGGGGGGCTCATCCTGACCGACGGCCTGGCCTTCGGGGTCGGCGCCGGCACCCTGGTGATCCTGGGGCTGGGGCTGGCCGCGGCGGCCGTCGACCGGCGCCTGCACGACGCCTACACGGCCCACCTCCGCGACCGGACGCGCCGCTACGAGGCGCTGCTGGCGGAGATCTCCGACGTGGTCACGGTGCTCGGGGCCGACGGGTCGGTCCGGTACGAGAGCCCCTCGGCGGAGCGCGTCTTCGGCCACGACGCCGACGGCCGGGCCGGCCGGCCCGCCTTCGAGCACGCCCATCCCGAGGACCGGGACCAGGTGCGCGGCGCGCTCGTCGACGGGCTGGACGAGGTCGGCGAGTCGGCCACCGTCCAGTACCGGTCGCGGGCGGGGGACGGCTCGTGGCGGACCGTGGAGGCGACCGGGGTGGTGCCCGACCATCCCGAGCTGGGCACCCTGGTCGTCACCCGCGACGTCACCGACCGGATCGAGGCGCAGGAGAAGTACCGGGCGATCTTCCGCACCAATCCCTCGCCGGTCTCCCTCTCCGCGGGGGGGAGGTTCGTCGAGGTGAACGACGCCTTCCTGGAGCTCTACGGCTTCTCCCGGGACGAGGTCATCGGCGAGACCCCCGAGGCGCTGGGGCTGTGGGCGGACCCCGACGAGCGCGACCGGATCCGGGACGCCCTCGCGGCGACCGGGGCCGTGCGCGACCGCGAGGTCCGGCTCCGGGACGCCGACGGGGAGGCGTTCGAGGCCCTCTTCTCCGCGTCGACCGTCGACCTGGCGGGGGAGGAGCACTGGGTCAGCGTCGTCCGGGACATCCGGGAGCGCAAGCGCTTCGAGGAGGCCCTCCAGCGCCAGTCCCTCCACGACCAGCTCACGGGCCTCCCGAACCGGACCCTCTTCCGCGACCGGCTCGAGCACGCGCTCGAGCGGGCCGATCGGGAGGGCACCGACGTGGCGGTGCTGTCGCTGGACGTCGACCGCTTCAAGGCGGTCAACGACTCCCTGGGCCACGGCGCCGGCGACGCGGTGCTGCGCTCGGTGGCCGCGCGGCTCGGGGAGGCCCTCCGGGACGAGGACACGGTGGCCCGGGTCGGGGGCGACGAGTTCGCCGTGCTCCTGGAGGACGTGGCCGACGCCTCCGGGATCGAGAGCGCGGCCGAGCGCGTCCGCCGCGCCTTCGAGCGGCCGTTCCGGACGGGGGGGAGCGAGTTCACCCTTTCGGCCTCCATCGGGGCCGCCCACAGCGCGTCGGTCCTGGGGGACCCCGACGACCTCGTCCGTCTGGCCGACGCCGCCATGTACCGCGTCAAGTCTCCCGGCACCACCGACCTCCACGTCTTCGACCCCGACCGGGACCGCGACGTGACCGAGCGGCTCCAGCGGGAAGCCGACCTGGAGCGGGCGATC
>CAYZLN010000078.1:0-4040 GCA_964479295.1 uncultured Gemmatimonadota bacterium | reverse complement strand
GGACCGCGACGTGACCGAGCGGCTCCAGCGGGAAGCCGACCTGGAGCGGGCGATCGGGGAGGACGAGATCGTCGTCCACTACCAGCCCGTCTACCGGCTGACGACGCACGAGATCGTCGGCGCCGAGGCGCTGGTGCGCTGGGAGCACCCGGAGCACGGTCTCGTCTCCCCCGGCGAGTTCATCCCGCTGGCCGAGGACAGCGGCCTGATCGTCCCGCTGGGGCGCAGGGTCCTGAGCCGGGCCCTGGAGCAGACGGGGCGCTGGCGGGAGGAGGGGCTGGTGGCGCCGGACCGGTTCCGCATCGGCGTCAACCTCTCGGCCCACGAGTACCGGGAGGAGGACCTCGTCGCCTCCGTCGAGGAGACCGCGGCCTCGTCCGGCGTGGCCCTGTCCATGATCACGCTCGAGATCACGGAGACGGCGGCCGTCACGGGGCGGGGGCAGCTCCAGTCCCTGCGGAAGCGGGGGCTGCGGCTCGCCATCGACGACTTCGGGACGGGCTACTCGAGCCTCCAGTACCTGCGGCACCTGGACGCCGACGTGCTCAAGATCGACCGGTCCTTCATCGCGGGCCTCGAGGACGACGACCGCGACCGGGCGCTCGTCAAGGCGATCCTCTTCCTGGCCCGGGAGACGGGCGTCACCGTCGTCGCCGAGGGGGTGGAGACGGACGGCCAGCTCGCGTGGCTGCGGAAGGAGGGGTGCCCCGAGGCCCAGGGCTACCATTTCTCGCGGCCCGTCCCGTCCCGCGAGATGGAGGATCTGCTCGCGGGCGAGTCCGAGCAGAGGGCGGCGGCCGGATAGAGGGCGTCCGGCCCGGGCGCCCCGCCGCCGGACCCTGACGCGCGGGCCGGCGGTATCCCTCCAACGCGAGCGGCAGGAGTGTCGCACGGAGCGAAAGGCCGGAGATGCGGATCCTCGACGCCGACGAGACGCGGTCGCAGCTCGACGGGCTCGTCCATCTCGACACGCAGCGCGCTGCGGCCGGCCTGGACCTGACGGTCGACGGCATCGCCCGCGTGGCCGGGCCCGGCCGGCTCGACTTCGGCGGCTCGGAGTTCGCGCCGGCGGAGCGCGAGGCGGTCGCGGCGGAGCTGGCGTCCCCGGACGACGACTACGGGTGGTGGGAGCTGGAGGCCGGGACCTACGTGGCGCGGTACAACGAGACGCTGGAGCTGGACCGCGGCCGCGTGGCCGCCGTCCATCCGCTGCCGAGGCTGCTGCGGGCCGGCGCCTCCCACCCCGGCTTCGTGGTGGAGGGCGGGGAGGGCGACGGCGACGGGGCGCCCCTGGAGGTGCTGCTGACCGTGGGGGAGGGCGGGTGCGCCCTCAAGGAGAACTGCCGGATCTCGAGGCTCCTCGTGGCCGATCCCCGCTGAGCGTCCCGGCGCGCCGCCGCGGCGTCCGGCCTCCGTCGGGGGGACGGCCGCCCCCGGCGATCAGCCGTCCGGGCGCGACCCCAGGAACTCGCCGAGCTCCTCGTCCGTCATCGGCGGGGCCAGGAGGTACCCCTGGCCGAGCCGGCAGCCGCACGCCCGCAGCACCCGGAGCTGCTCCTCGGTCTCGATCCCTTCCGCGACCACCTCCAGGTCGAGCGTCTCCCCGAGCGTGACGATGGTGCGGACGATGGCCTCGTCCTCCGGGCTCTCGCCCAGCCCGTGGACGAAGGACATGTCGATCTTCAGCGCCTCCACGTCCAGGTCCTTGAGGTAGCGGAGCGAGGAGTAGCCGGTGCCGAAGTCGTCGATCACCACGCCGACGCCGAGGGCCGTCAGCTCGTCGACCCGGTCGGACTTCCGCATGACGGTGCGCTCGGTGACCTCGAACCGGATCCTGTGGGGGTCGATCCCCGTCTCCTCGAGCAGCTCCCTCACGTGCGACGCCAGCCCCGGATCCTCGAACTGGTGGGCGGAGAGGTTCTTGTGCACCACCAGCGGCGGCCTCGTCCCCGGCGGGTCGTCCCGGCCGGCGAGCGTCCGGCAGGCGATCTCGAGCAGCCGCTCGTCCAGGGGCACGACGAGGCCCGTCTCCTCGGCCAGGGGGATGAACTCGGCCGGCGGGACCGTCCCGCGCTCGGGGTGCTCCCACCGCGCCAGGGGCTCGACCCCCACCACCCGCCCGGACTCCAGGTCGAGGATCGGCTGGTACCGGCAGACGAACTGGTCGGCCTCGATCGCCTCCCGCAGCTCCCGCTCCCGCTCGAGGTGGCCCGCCGCCTGGACGTCGTCGTCGGGGTCGAAGACGTGGACGGCGGCCCGCGGCCGGTTCTTGGCCCGGAACATCGCCGCGTCGGCCCGGCGGACCAGCTCCTCCCTGAGGTCCTCGAGG
Organism: uncultured Gemmatimonadota bacterium; assembly: GCA_964479295.1. Lineage (GTDB taxonomy): Bacteria > Gemmatimonadota > Gemmatimonadetes > Palauibacterales > Palauibacteraceae > CAYVFM01. The sequence continues at coordinate 1,711 of CAYZLN010000078.1, read as the reverse complement.
CTGCGGTCCGGCGGGAGCGGCCGGGCCAGGGCGATGCCGACGCTGGCCGACAGGTGCACGGTCTCCCCCTCCACCCGGAACGGCTCGTCGAGCCGGCGCAGGAACCGCCGGACGGCTTCCTCGACCGCGTCCTCGCTCTCCGGGTCCTCCAGCAGCACCGTGAACTCGTCCCCGCCGAAGCGCGCGACCGTGTCCTGCGCCCGGAAGACCGACTCGAGCCTCCGGGCCACCTCGACCAGGACTCGGTCGCCGGCGGCGTGACCGAGGCTGTCGTTGACGACCTTGAAGCGGTCGAGGTCCGCGAAGACGACGGCGAGGTTCCCGCCCTCCCGCCGGCACCGGGCGATGGCGTGCTCCAGCCGGTCCCAGAAGAGCGTCCGGTTCGCCAGGCCGGTGACCTCGTCGTGGAGCGCCTTCCGCTCGAGCTCCTGCTCGATGCGCTTCCGCTCGCTGACGTCGATCATGACGCCGCGCAGCAGGTCCGGCCCGTCGGCGCCCTCCACGACGCTCACGATGTCCCGCACCCAGACGGGATGGCCGTCGGCGTGGACGAGGCGGTACTCGAACTCGTGGTCCAGGCCCTCCCGGGTCTGTCGCCGGCAGTACCGGATCGCACGCTCGCGGTCGTCGGGGTGGATGTGATCGGGCCAGAAGCCGGGCTCGTACCAGGCGTCGCGCTCGTAGCCGAAGAGCTCCTCGGCCTGGGGCGCGACGTAGGTGAACGTCCAGTCGGAGACGCGAAGCTCCCAGGGGACCACGTCCGTGGCCTCGACGAGCTGCCGGTAGCGCCGCTCCCGTTCCTCGAGCCGCTCCCGGAGCCGCTGCTCGCGGGTCACGTCGACGGCGAGGCCGATCACGCCCTCGGTCCGCCCTCCCTCCGAGACCATCGGCTCCACGTGGCAGCGGTAGACGCGGCCCTGCCACTCCAGATCGTAGTTGCCCGACCGGCCGTCCAGGGCGTCTCGGTGGGCGCGGATCGGGGGGAAGCCGCGGTCGTCGGTCCCGAAGAACTCGAAGAGGGTCTCCCCCACCACCTCCCCCGGCTCCAGGCCCAGCGCCTCGAGGCCGGCGCCCCGGCTCGAGGTGAACCGGAGGTCGGCGTCGACGGTCCAGAAGACGGCGGGCATCTGGTCGAGCAGCAGCCGCATGCGCTCCCGGCTCGCGCCCAGCTCCCGCTCCGCCTCCACCCGACCGGTGACGTCGCGGAACATCACCTGGACCGCCGGCTCGCCGCGGAGCTCGACGGGGAGGGCCATGGCCTCGACGTGCGCCGACGACCCGTCGCGCCGGACCACGGGGTAGGTCGAGAGTTCGACGGCCTCCCGGTCCTCCTGGACGCGCCGCACCTCCTCGGCGACCCTCTCCCGGACGTCGTCGGGGAGCAGGTCGAGGAGGTTCTGGCCCACGAGCTCGTCCGGCCCGTCGAGCTCCAGGATGCGGGCGGCCTCGCGGTTCGCGTGGAGGATCGTCCCGGCCCGGTGGACCAGGAGCCCGACCGGCAGCGTCCGGGCCAGCTCCCCGTAGTCGACGTACATCGACCCGGAGCCGTCCCGTCCGTCGCCGTCTCCGGCGGGGGATGAGGGGCGTCCCTCGGGCCCGGGGACGATCTCCAGCGGGCCGGCGCTCACGGGACGGGCCTCGGGAGTCGACGGAGGGCGGGCGGACGCGTCAGCATCGGTCCGTCGCGTCGGGTCGTGCCCGGGGGGAGGCC
>CAYZLN010000077.1:0-8072 GCA_964479295.1 uncultured Gemmatimonadota bacterium | reverse complement strand
TCAGTTGACGAAGACCCGGGAGTGGGCCAGCGGCTGCGTGAGCGTCCAGCTCACGACGTCGCCGGGCTCCACGAGGATCCGGTCGGAGATGAACCCCTCGCGGCTCCCGATCGGGTCGGCGGCCAGCCGGATCTCCTTCCGCCCGCCCATCATCCCGCGCGGTACCTCGTACCGGCTGGAGTTCTGGCTCGAGATCTGGCCCAGCGACTGGTACTGCCCGCCGGCGAGCACGTAGACGTGGACGGTGTTCCAGCTCTGGTTCTCGATCTCCACGTAGACCGGCCGGTCGCGGGCGCCGTCGGAGCCGTCCTCGCCCTCGCCGCCCCGGGTGGTGGAGCAGGCGCCCACGGCGACGGCGAGGAGCAGGACCGAGAGGGTGGCGAGCGTGGCGCCCGCCGCCGTCCCGCCGCCGACATCCCGCCCGCGCGAAGCGTGTCGTGTCCTCACTGGGGCCTCCTTCGCGGCCGTGGAGGGGCCGGCCCGCCTCCGCGCCGCCGGCCTCCGCATCCATGCGCTCACCCGAAACTTCGTTCCCCGCGGGCCGCCGCGCCAGCCCGTCCCCCCGCGCCGCCGGCACCGGCCGTCGTCCGGCCCCCGACCCGGGGCCCGCCGCCCGGTCGCCGTCGGTCAGCGGCTCTCCAGCTCCAGGAGCTGGCGCTTGTAGCCGGATCCCGCGGTGTAGCCCCCCACCGACCCGTCGCTTCGGACCACGCGGTGGCAGGGGACGACGATGGGCACCGGGTTGCTCCCCAGCGCCGAGCCCACGGCCCGGCTCGCCTCGGGCCGATCGATGCGCTCCGCCAGCTCGCCGTAGGTCACGGTCGTCCCGAACGGGATCCGCGAGGTGGCCTCCAGGACCGACCGCTGGAACTCGGTGACGCCCGTGAGGTCGACGTCCAGGTCGAAGCTCCGCCGCTCGCCGGAGAAGTACTCGCGGAGCTGCCCGGCCGTCCCCTCCAGCCGCTCCGGCGCCTCCTTCACGCCCCACAGGGGGAACTCCTCCCGCAGCGACTCGGCGGCGCCCTCCGGGTCGTCCACCTGCCAGCTCAGGCGCAGCAGGCCCCGGGCCGTGGCGGCCAGGAACGTATCCCCGAACGGGGTCTCGAACGTCGTCCAACGGATCATCTCGGCATCCTCTCGCGCATGGTCTCGAGCAGGCCGTCGGGGTTCGACACGTTGAGCCAGTGGTCGCCCGGCAGCCGATGGACGTGGAGGCGGCCCCGCTCCGCGGCCGTCGCCTCGGCCCGGCGGACCTCCTCCTCCGGGACCGCCTCCGAGCCCTCCGCCTTCACCAGGTGCAGCTCCAGCCCCTCCGGCGGGGCCTCCACGACGTCCCAGAGGTCGGTCCGGAAGAAGTCCTCCAGCAGGGCCCCGATCCCCTCGAGGTCGAGGCCCCACCGCAGCCCCCCGTCCGCCGGCTCCAGGTTCGTGGCCATCCAGCGGCCCACCGAGGGGGGGAACCCGTGGCTCCGCAGGGCCTCGACCGCCTCCGATCGGTCCCCGAACGGTCCCCGCTCCTCCCGCAGGACCTGCAGCATCCGGACGGCGTCGCCTCCGGGCTCCCGGGCCGACGGCGAGACGTCCACGACCCAGGCCGAGCCGGGCGAGTCCCCGGGGCCGCCCGCGGTCCGGAGCGCCTCCAGCACGACCTTTCCTCCGAAGGAGTGCCCCAGGAGGACGTCGGGCGCCTCCGCCCCGGGAGCGCCGGCCAGCCCCCGGAGGTCGGCGGCGCACGCCTTCAGGGTATGGGGCGGGGACGCGCCCGTCGAGGCGCCGTGCAGGCGCAGGTCGACGAGCCGGGCCCCGAGGCCCGGGACGGACTCCACGAGGCGACGGGCCACCGAGCGCCAGTTCCGTCCCCGCCCGAAGACCCCGTGGAGGAACCATATCCACCGCTCCGGCTCCGGGCCGTCCCGCGGGCGGACCTCCTCGGACGCGAGCGCCGGCCCGGGCCCGGTCACCACCGGATCCGGGCGCCGACCCGGCCGGCGTAGTCGATGAAGTCCCGGTAGACCTCCTGGCTCTCCAGCGTCGACGAGTCGCCGACGACCACGAGCTTCCGCCGCGCCCGGGTGAGCGCCACGTTCAGCCGCCGGACGTCCCGGAGGAAGCCCACCTCGCCCCGGTCGTTGGCGCGGACGAGGGAGATGAGGATCACCTCCTTCTCCCGGCCCTGGAAGCCGTCCACGGTGTGCACCTCCAGGTCCTCGGCGTCCTCCAGCTCCCGGTCGATCAGGTCGACCTGGTCGGCGTAGGGGGAGATGACGCCGACGTCGCGGTCGGGCACGCCCGCCCACCGGCAGCTCTCCGCCAGCCGCGCGACGAGATCGGCCTCCTCCGGGTTCTCGCGGGAGGGCGAGTCGCCGCGCTGGCGCTCCCGGGTCTCCCGGCCCGCCGTGTCCAGGAAGACCACCGGCTCCTCGGGCAGGAGGATCCGGCTGAGCGCGCCCTCGACCCGGGCGTCGTCCCAGCCGAGGTCCCGGAGCGTGTGGCCCCGGACGCTCTCCGCCGCCCGGAGCCGGCCGTCGTAGAACCGGTCGCCGGAGAAGCGCATGATCTCCTCGTGCATCCGGTACTGCACGGCGAGCATCTCCAGGACCCCGTCGCCGTGCTCCTCCGCCATCCGCTCGAAGAGCGAGCGGTCGAGGCCCCGGTCGGCCGCCTCCCTGCTGAGGACGGTCGGCGGGAGCTGGCGGTGGTCCCCGGCCATGACGACGCGGTCGCCGAGGGTCAGCGGCACGAGGCAGGAGGGCTCGGTGGCCTGGGTCGCCTCGTCGATCACCACCACGTCGAAATGTCGGTCGGCCAGCAGCTCGCTGCCCGCGGTCGAGTTCGTGCTGCAGACGACGTCGGCCGAGCGGAGGACCTCCGAGACGGCCTCGTCCTCCAGCCGGTCGGAGCGCTCGAAGAGCTCGTCCGCCTCCTCCTGGAGGTCGATCCACTCCGCCATCTCGCGGATCGTGTCGGGGTCGACCCCGCGGGAGCCCCTTCCCTCGCGGGCGAGATCTCGGATCCTGTCGTTCGACATCCCGCGCCGGTGCCGGCCCGACGGGTGGGTGAGGTCGTCCTGGCGGTCCTTGATCCCGAAGGCCTGCTCCCGGAGCTCGCGGGACGCCCGCCAGGTCTCGTTGCCGCGCAGCCGGCTGTCCAGGGTGTGCTCCCGGAGCGCGGGCGTCACCCGGGCCGGGTGCCCCACCCGGACCGCGTCCGCGCCGGCCGACGCGAGCATCTCCACGACGTTGTCCACGGCCACGTTGGAGTCGGCCGTCGCCAGCACCGACCGTCCGCGGGCCACGTGCTGCCGGATCACCTCGACCAGGGTCGTCGTCTTGCCGGTGCCCGGCGGGCCGTGGACCAGGAAGAGGTCGGGCGCGGCCAGGGCCCGCCGGACCGCCCGCCGCTGCGAGTCGTCGAGCTGGTCGTCGAACCACCGGTCGACGTCCTCCTCGCCGGCGGGGTCCGGCCGGCGGCGGCCGACGACGACGTCCCGGAGCTCGGCCAGGCGCCCCCCCGCCTCGGGGAGCGCGCCGAGGGCGTCCAGCATCCGCTGGTAGGGGATGTCGTTGACGTACAGGTCCATCCGGAGCCCCTTCCCGAAGAGGAACCCCGGCGGCCGGCCGTCGAAGGCGACGGTGATCGAGTAGCCGGTCTTCTCGACCACCGTGCCGGTGGGGTTGTCGTCCCGCAGGGGGTCCTGCTTCGAGAGCATCACCAGGTCGCCCACGGTGATCTCGGTCTCCGGCAGCTCCTCGCCGGGCCGGCGCATGAACTTGACGAGCCGCCCCTCGAGGGCCTCGCCCTCGTCGCGGCCCCGCATCTCGAGCACCGCCCGGCCCCTGCCCTGGCGCTCGGCGCCGGACAGGCTCCGGATCTCGCGCTCGTGGCGCTCCATCTCCTCGGAGCGCTCCAGCTCGACGAGGTCGCCGAAGCGCTCCACGTAGGCGTCCACCGATCCCTGCGTCGTCGTCGGCGTCATCCCTCGGTCGGCGTGGCTCCGTGGAAGGTCCGGTGTCGACGAGCGCCGTGCGCACGGCCGGCGGCGCCATCGTCCCGCGCGTCCCCGGCCCGGCCGCCCGGCGGGCGCGCCGCCCCGCCGGGCGCAAACGGAGCGCAAGGATCCTACCGGCGCCCGCCGGGGCCGCCCCCCGCGGCCGACGCGCAGCGAGCGCCGTCGCGGGCCGGCCCCTCCCCGCGCGGCGGAGGAGCCCATATCTTTCGGCCGGCGGGCCGCCCGCCCCGGGCGGCATTCCGCCCCCTGCGACCGCCGGCCCGGAGCGGCCGGCCGCGCGTTCCCTCCGCCGAGCGAGACGAGAGGAGACCCGAGGGTGAGGCCCGGAGCGGCGACACGAGCGTCCCGCGAGGGACCTCCGGACGGGTCCGTCCCCCGCGGCCCCCGGTCCCGCCCCTTCCGACCGGCCCCCTGGCTCCCGGGCCCCCACGCCCAGACCCTGGCCGGGCGGTGGCTCCGACCGGGCGGGGGCCCGCGGTACCGGCGGGAGCGCCTGACCACCCCCGACGGCGACTTCCTCGACCTGGACGTGTGGCGCGGGCCGGGGGGCGACGAACCGGTCGGCCCGGGGGAATCCGCCCCCCGCGTGCTCGTCCTCCACGGCCTCGAGGGGTGCTCGGGGTCCGCGTGCGTGGTGGAGAGCTGTCGGCACCTCGCCCGGGCGGGGATGCGGCCGGTGGCGATGAACTTCCGATCGTGCAGCGGCGAGCCCAACCGGGCCCGCCGCTTCTATCACTCCGGGGAGACCGGCGACCTCGATCTCGTCCTCGACCGCCTGGCGGACCGGGCCCCGGACGCCCCCCTGGGGGCCGTCGGGTACTCCCTCGGCGGGAACGTGCTGCTCAAGCACCTGGGCGAGCCGGGGGGACGGGCGCCGCGTCTGGACGCGGCCGTGGCGATCTCGGTGCCCTACCGGCTCGGGGCCTCCGCGCGGCGGATGGAGCGGGGCGTCGGCCGGCTCTACGGCAGGTATTTCCTGAGCTCGCTCCGACGGTCCCTTCGCGAGAAGGCGCGACTTCGGGGGCACGACTACGACCTGGAGCACCTCGCCGAGGTGCGGACCCTGCGCGAGTTCGACGAGGCCTTCACCGCCCCGATGCACGGCTTCGACGGCGCCGACGACTACTACCGGCGGTGCAGCTCCGCCCGGTTCCTGTCCGACGTACGGGTCCCCACCCTGCTGCTCCACGCCCGGGACGACCCCTTCCTCCCGGCCGGTGCGCTCCCCGAGGACGAGATGGAGCGCAACCCGTGGCTCACGCCCCGGATCACCGACCGCGGCGGACACGCGGGCTTCGTCGAGGGGCCGGCTCCGTGGCGGCCCCGGTTCTGGGCGGAGCGGGAGGCGGCCCGGTACCTGGCGTCCGCGCTGGCGGCCGGGGGCCCGGCCGGCGCCGCTCCACGCGACGCCCGGCAGGACGGGCGCGCGCAGAGCCGCCACGCCCGTCACGACGCCCCGGGCGACGGGGCCGACGCGAACGGCATCGACCGACACACCGAGACTCCGACCTCCGGGAAGGACCATCATGCACGACCCTGAGACAGCCGTGGCGACCTCCACCGACGACCTCGACGGAATGATCCGACGCTGGGACGGCATGGCCGTGGTCCACAGCCACGACCCGCCCACCGGCAGCCGGATCTTCATCGCGCTCCACGACGCCCGCCTCGGCACCCCCGTCGGCGGCACCCGGATGCGGAGCTACCCCTCCCCCGCGGACGCCCTCCGCGACGCCATGCGCCTGGCCGAGGGGATGACCTGGAAGTGGGCGGGGATCGGCTTCGGGTTCGGCGGCGGCAAGTGCGTCGTCGACGTGCCGCATCCCCTGGAGGGCCAGGAGCGCACCGGGTTCTTCGCCCGGTACGGCCGCCTGCTCGAAGCCCTGGACGGCGCCTTCGCCACCGGGGTGGACCTGGGCACCGACCCGCCGGACATGGACGTGGCGGCCCGCGAGACCCGGAACGTCTTCGGCCGGAACCCCCGTGGGGAGGGCACGGTCGACCCCGGCCCCTTCACGGCCCTGGGCGTCTTCTGCGCGGTCCGCGCCGCCCTGCGGCACCGGAGCGGCGACCCCGACCCGGCCGGCAGGCGCGTGCTCGTCCAGGGGGTCGGCGACGTGGGCGAGCCCCTCGCCCGCATGCTCGCCGACGCCGGGGCGGAGGTGCTCGTCTCCGACCTGGACGACGACCGGGCCCGGTCGCTGGCGCAGGAGATCGGCGCCTCCGTCGTCGCCCCCGGCGAGGTCGTCGACACGCCGTGCGACGTCTTCGCGCCGTGCGCCGTCGGGGGCGTGCTGGACGACGAGACGATCCCGCGGCTCGAGTGCGACGTGGTGGCCGGGTCGGCCAACAACCAGCTCGAGGCCCCCCGCCACGCCGAGGACCTCCACGAGCGGGGGGTCCTGTACGCCCCCGACCACGTCGCCAACGCCGGCGGGGCGCTGGCCTTCGGCCTCCTCTACGAGGGCCTGGACGACCCCGACGAGATCAGGTCGCGGGTGCGGGGCCTCGAGGACCGGCTCGGCGAGATCTTCCGCGAGGCCGCCGAGGCCGGCGAGTCGCCCGTCCACGCCGCCCGCCGTCTGGCGCGCCGGACGCTGGAGGAGGGCGTCGGGGGCTGAAGCGGAGCGGCCGCGCACGGGTCCGCGGCCGCGGGGCCGGCGTCTCCCGCGCGTCGGCCACCCCGTCGTCGGAGATCGCGTCGTCCGCCGGGTCGAGTCGGCGCCGCGCGTGTCGGTCTCCCCGCCCGGGAGCCCGACGAACGAAAGCGGCCGGGCCCGGGGGGAGGGCCCGGCCGCTCCTTCCGTCCGGCGTGGGGCCCGGTGCTGCTTACTCCCGTGCCCTCTGCTCGCCGTCCGGCAAGGGGAACCGCGGATGCACGACGTGGCTCTCGAGGTCGAGCGGGATGTCGTCAAGCCGGTCGTATCGCCGCATGTCGATCCAGTGGTGCCCGCCCTCGAAGAACAGCGAGTACCGCTTCTCGTAGAGGAGCTGGTCCAGCGCCTCCGTCTCGTTCGCGAAGGGCCCGGCGTCCAGAAGGTTCCCCGACACGTCGCGGACCAGGTTAATGTCGTCCTCCGCGAGCCCGAGGTTGCCGAGGCCGATGTTCGCCTCCGCCCGCAGCAGGATCAGCTCCTCGTTCCGGATGATGGGGATCGGCGCCGACGGGTTGTCGTAGACGTCGAGGCCGAGGTCCGAGCCCACCCCCTGGAAGGTCCGCGCCTCGATGCCCTCACGGGTCTTGCGCAACAGCCGGGCGTCCGGCGTCCCATCGGCCTGCAGCTCGGCGCTGTCCCGGAGGGAGGAGTGGGCCCGCAGGTTCGGGTTGTCGCCCGGCGCGAACAGGCCGTTGGTCTGGTCGCCCGACCCCTGGCCGAAGGCGTGGTAGACGCCCGTGTTCAGCCCCTCGACGCTCGTCACCCCGTCGTCGATGAAGGAGTTGTCGAGGGCCGTGAGGGCGTTGTTGAAGAACGCGTCGTCGTCGAACTCGCCGCCCATGTACACGAAGACCCTGGCGGCCAGGGCGCGGTTGAACTCCAGGAATGTCTCCGGCGTGTCGAAGCCCTCCAACCCGCTGGAGAGATCGAAGGGGAACGTGCTCCCTCCGTTCGCCAGGTGCCCCGAGGCTTCGTTGAGGAGCGTCACGATGTGGTCGAAGACCGCGCGCTTGTCCTCGATCGGGGCCGGCGGGTCGTCCACGGAGCCGCCCACGTCGACGGGCGCCCCGTTCGTGTCCCGCGTGTTGATGATCTGCAGGAAGTCGTACGCCTGCAGGGTCTTGACGAACCCACGGGTGACCTCCTTCTCGGCCGGGGGCATCTCGGCGTCGGGGACCCCCTCGAGAGCATCGAGGATCAGGTTCCCGTTCCGGATGTCCCGGTAGGGTGCCGACCACATGAACCCGCCGAACGCTGTCGCGAGGAGCGGACCGTCCAGGAGCTCCCCGACCCAGCGGGGGTCGGCCACGTCCAGGTTGTAGGACTCGCGCCCCACGATCCCCAGCACGCTCACCATGCCCGTCGGACCGTTGGAGTTGACGCGGCTGGTGATCTGCATGCCCTGG
>CAYZLN010000076.1:1737-8108 GCA_964479295.1 uncultured Gemmatimonadota bacterium | reverse complement strand
CCCCCGCCCTCACGACTGCGCGGGCCGGGGCGTCGACTCGGCCGTCCCGAAGCGCCGCCGGGCCGCCTCCCGGAGCCGCTCCACGAGCTGGTGCGAGCTCACGTAGGCGGTGGGGATCAGCACCAGCGTGATGAAGGTGGAGGCCAGCAGGCCGCCGATGACCACCCGCGCCAGGGCGGCCTGGAAGCTGGCGCCCGCGCCCAGCCCCAGGGCTAGGGGGAACAGGCCCAGGACCGTGGTGAGCGTCGTCATCAGGATCGGACGCAGACGCAGGCGGCCGGCCTCGACGGCGGCCTCCCGGAGCGGGAGGTCCCGGTCGCGCCGCATCAGGTTCAGGTAGTCCACCAGCACGATCGCGTTGTTCACGACGATGCCGATGAGCATCACCAGCCCCATGACGCTCTGGACGTTCACCGTGGTGCCGGTCAGGAGGAGGGTCGGCACCACCCCGACCACGGCCACGGGCACGCTGAACATGACCACCAGGGGATCGAGGAAGCGCTCGAACTGGGCCGCCATCACCATGTAGACCAGGCCCAGCGCCATGAGGATCGCGATGATGAAGTCCTGTTGCGCCTGCTGCTGCTCCCGGTAGGCGCCCCCGAAGACCACGGAGAAGCCCTGCGGCATGTCCATCCCGTCGAGCCGCGCCCGGATGCGCTCCACGGCGTCGCCCAGGGCCACGCCGCTCTCCAGGTTGGCCGTGATGTAGGTGACGCGCTGCCCGTCGACGTGGCGGATCTCCACGGGGCCGCGCCCGAGCTCCCGCGAGACCAGGGAGGAGACCGGAACGGTCTCGCCGTCCGGGGTCCGGACGGAGATGTTCCCGAGGTCCTCGACCGTCAGCCGGTCCTCGGGGCGCAGCCGCACCGTGATCGGGAACTGGTCGCCGCCCTCCCGGAAGTATCCGGCCCGCGCGCCGCCCACCGAGATCTGGATGGCCCGGGCCACCTCCTGGACCGAGAGCCCCAGGCTGTAGATCTTGTCGCGGTCGAAGTGGACGTTCTCCTCGGGCCGGCCCTCCTCCTGCTGGACCTGCGCCTCCACCACGCCCTCGGCCTGTTGCGCGCGTGTGCGGATCTCGCGGGCCAGTCGCCGGGCCTCGTCCAGGTCGTAGCCTCGGAGCTGGATCTCGACGTCGTCGTTGTTGCCGCCGCCGCTGAAGATCCGCTGGAGGATCCAGAGGCCGGACTGGGCCTGCACCTGGATGTCGGCCCCCGGGATCTGACCCCGGACCTCCTGGCGGATCCGGTCGGCCAGCCTCGAGGGGTCCATCGACCGCTCGCTGGCGGGGGCCAACCGGATCTCCACCTCGGCGTCGGTGCCCCGGACCTCGGTGGCCACGGTCTCGACCCCGTCCTCCGGGATGAGCGGCCGGACCATGCCCTCGAGCTCGTCCAGGTAGCGCCGCACCACCGCCATGTTGGTGCCCCGGCCCATCTCCATCTCGACGTCGATGTTCCGGGTGTCCATCTCCGGGGCCAGCTCCACGGGCAGCAGCGGCCACAGGACCAGGGTCAGCACGACGGCCGCGCCGGTGACGCCGAACACCGCCTTCCGGTGCTCGAACGCGTTGCCCAGATGGCCGGCGTACCAGTCCTCCAGGCGCCGGAACGTCCGCTCGAACCACGGGTCCTCCCCCTCCCGATCCTCCAGGGGCTCCACGGTCAGGAACCGGCTGGCCAGCATGGGCACCAGGGTGAGCGCCACCAGCAGCGACGCGGCCAGCGCGATGACCACCACGAGCGCCAGGGACTGGAAGAGCTGACCGCTGGTGGTCCGCATGAAGACCACCGGCAGGAAGATCACCGACGTGGTGAGGGTGGAGGCGACGATGGCCCCGCCCACCTCCCGGGTGCCCACGCTGGCGCTCTCCATACGGGAGTCCCCGTTCTCGCGCAGTCTGACGATGTTCTCGAGCACCACGATGGCGTTGTCGACGATGAGGCCGATCCCCAGGGCCAGGCCGCCGAAGGTCATCTGGTTCAGCGTCAGGTCGGCGAAGTAGAGGACGCCGAACGTGGTGATGATGGAGATGGGTATGGAGAGGGCGATGATGCCCGTGGTCGAGCCGTTCCGGAGGAACATGTAGAGCACGAAGACGGCCAGGAGCCCGCCCCAGAAGGCCGCGCTCTGGACCGCGGAGATGGACTGCTCGATGAAGGTGCTCTGGTCGCTGATGACCGTGAGCTCCATGTCGTCGCGGCCGGCGTTGATCTGCGCCACCCGCTCCTCGACCCGGTCGGCCACCGCCACCGTGTTCGCGTCGCTCTGCTTCTGGATCTCCAGCCGGACGACCGGCATCCCGTCGAGCTCGGCGAGGTCCTCGACGTCCTCGAACCCGTTCTCCACCCGCGCGACGTCCCGAACCCGGATGGGCGTGCCGTCACGCCGGGTGATGACGGTGCTGGCGATCTGGTCCAGCGACTCGTACTCGCCCTCGGTCTGGACGTACAGCTGCCGGACGCCCGCCTGGACGTTCCCGCCGGGCATCTCCACGTTCTCGCTGGCGATGGCCTGCTGCACCTCGGCTGCGGTGAGGCCCGCCGCTTTCAGCCGGTCCCGGCGCAGCTCCACCTGCACCTCGCGGTAGATGCCGCCGCTGATGGTGATGGACCCCACGCCGGGGATCTGCTCGAACCGCTGGGTGATCTCGCGCTCCAGGACCCGGGTGAGCTCCCGGAGCTCCATGGTCGACCTGGCGGAGATCGTCACGATCTCCTGGCTGTTGGGGTCGAACTTCCAGATCCCCGGCGGATCGGCGTCCTGGGGGAGCTCGTCCCTGAGCTGGTCGAGCGACGCCCGGACGTCGTTGGCGGCCTCCGAGATGTTGGTGCCGCGGGCGAACTCCATGAAGACCAGGCTCTGCCCCTCCTCGGAGGAGGACCGCATCCGCTCGAGGTTGGGGACCCCGGAGAGGGCGTTCTCCAGGGGGTCGGTGACGATGCTCTCCATCTCCTCCGGCCCGACGTTGGGGTAGTTCACGTACACCGCGAGCTGGGTGTACTCGATGCGGGGCAGGAGGTCGACGGGGAGGTAGCGGAAGCCGACGAAGCCCACGGTGACGGCGATGAGGAAGACCATCGCCGTCGCCACCGGGCGCCGGATCGAGAGATCGGTCAGGGACATCAGGCTGCCTCCCGTCGCGTGTCACGGGCGTCTGTGGGGCTGCGGCCGGCGGGCGTCCCCGCCGGCGAGGCCGGGCGGGCGCGCGCCGACGTCGTGGAGCGCAGCCGACGGGGCGGGGGCACGGGGCGGGTCACAGCGACGAGCCGGCGGACCCGGACGACGTGGTGTCCCCCCGCAGCGAATCCCGCCACCGCCGGGCCATCCGCTGCTGCCTCTCGAGGAAGTCCCGGACCAGGTCGATGCGCTGGAGGCGCTGCAGGTCGACCATCCGCTCCCAGGACACGGGGCGGATTCGCGTCTCCACCGCCCCGTCGCTGGCCACGTCGGTCAGGAGGTGCTGGCCGACGACCACCACCCACGCGCCGGGCTCCACGTTCCGGAGCCCGACGAGCTGGCGGCCCTCGGCGTCGACCTCCGCCTGCCGGAAGCGGGCCTCCACCGGCGAGCTGAGCTCGCCGACGCTGTCGCCCTCCACGAGCTCGACGTCCGTGTCCGCCGCCTCGATCACGTAGACGCCCCGCTCGCCGGTGGCGGGGTTGTCGTAGAGCGCGCTCTTCGGCAACAGGGTCGTGGAGGAGGTCTGTCCGTGGAGGACGTCCACGGTGACGAACATCCCCGGCATGAGCAGGCCGCCGTGGTTCGGGACGTCGATCTCCACCTGTCCGCTGAAGCTGCCCTCCTGGAGGAAGGGCGAGATCCGCGAGATCTGCGCCGAGATGACCGTGTCCGGCATGCTCTCCGCCTGGATCTCGACCGGCTGTCCGACGTCGAGATCCGTCAGCAGGTCCTGGGGGACCGGAACCTCCACCTGCATGTCCTCCAGCCGGCCGATGGTGTAGAGGCTGGTCTGCGGATCCACCCGCATGCCGACCTCGACGTTCCGCTGTCCGACCCGGCCGTCGATGGGCGCCCGCACCACCGACTGGTCGAGCGCCTCCTCCCTCTCCTCCACCGTGGCGCGGGCCTCCTCCACCTGGGCCTGCATCTGCTCGTACTCCGCGCGGGCGGCCTCGAGCTGGGAGCGCTGGGTCTCGAGCGCCTCCCGGCTCACGAGGCTGTCCTCCGCCAGGGCCTGCGTGCGCTCGAACTGGGCCTCCAGCTCCTCGACCTGGGCCCGGGCCGACGCCATCTGCGCCCGGGTGTTCTCCAGGTTCGCGCGGGCCTGCTGGAGCTGGCTCCGGCCCGTCTCGGCACGGATCCGCACGAGGGGATCGCCCGCCTCGACCCGCTCGCCGTTCTGGGCCAGGACCTCGACGACGGGGCCGCTCACCTGCGGGGAGATCACGACCTGGCCCGCGGCCCGCACCGTGCCCGTCAGGCGCTCCCGCAGCGGCAGCGTCCCCTCCCGGGCCTCGACGGCCTCGACCGACGGGGTCGCGGTCTCCCCGGCCGGCCCCGCCCCCGGCGGGCCGTCCTGCGGTCCTCCGTCGTCCCCCCCGCCGCCGCACGCCGTCAGGAGCGCCGCGGCGAGCGGCAGGGCGAGACGACCGATCGTCCTCGTCCGGTCGGTGGTCATGGAATCCATTCCGCCCCTAGTCCTGGGCACCGGGATCGACGTCCAGCTCCAGCGTCCCGGTCCGGTGCTCGATCAGCTCGCGGGCCCTCACCATCGTGTAGTGGGCCCTCACGTAGGCGCTCTTGGCGCTCACGAAGCTCGAGTTGGCCTCGCTGAGCTCCACGAAGGTCGCGGCCCCCAGCTCGTAGCGGCGCCGGGCGGCCTCCCGGGCCCTGCGGGCCGCCTCGAGCCGCTCGCCGGCGGCCGAGAGCTGGGCCTGCGCCGACCGGTACTCCAGCAACGCCTGACGCACCTCCAGGGCCACCGTCTGGCGGAGGTCCCGGAGGTCGTACCAGGCGTTGTCGCGCTGCGCCCGGGCCGAGGCCACCTGGGTGCGCGTCTGGAGGCGGTCGAAGACGGGGACGTTCAGCGAGAGCCGCACCCCGCCGCCCCGACGGTCCCGGATCTGGTCCATGAAATCGGGCTGGACGAACTGGGGCTGCTCCCCCGTGCCGGGGACCTCGATCGTCACCGGCTCGCCCCCGTCGTCGGGCTCGAGGGTGACGGTGCGGGGGTCCGACCCCGTGCCGGGCACCGGCCGGCGGGCGTTGCTCGACCAGTCGCTCCCGTAGTCGAAGCTCAGCGACAGGCTCGGCCAGTACCCCGAGTTCGCCGCCCGGACGCTCTGCTCCCGGGCCTCGACGAGCTCGGCCTGGGCCCGGAGGTCGGCGCGCTCCTCCATGGCCGTCTCCAGCAGGCTCCTCAGCCGGAAGCTGTCGGCCGGCGCCGTCACCGAGTCGGGGAAGGAAGGCGCCACGAACTCGTACGAGCCCGCGGGGTCGAGCTGCAGGAACCGGATCAGCTCGGTCTCGACGAGCCCCTCCTGGCGCTGCGCCTCGACCAGCGCGGCCTCGGCCTCGGCCCGGGCCGCCTGCTGCTGGTAGAGGTCGGACTTCGGCTGCCGGCCCACCTCCACCAGGCCGCGCACCTGCCGGAGGAGGTCCTCCTGGGCCTGCAGCTCCTGCCTGCGCACCTGGGTCAGCTCGCGGTTCTGGAGCAGGGTGGAGAAGAGGTCCAGCGTCTGGAACGCCACGTCCCGCCGGGCGCGGTCCACCTGCCGTCGGCTGGCCTCCTCCGCGTGCTTCGCCTCCTCGAGGGACGCCCACCGCTCGAAGCCGTTGAAGAGCTCGATGGAGGCCGTGCCCCCGACGTCGACGAAGTCGGAGGTCTGGCTGAGGATCTGCCCCTCCTGCTGGCTGAAGCTGCGGCCGAACGTCCGCGTGGCTCCGGCCGTCAGGTCCAGGGAGGGGAGGAAGTCCATCCCCTGGCGGGTCGTCTCGGTGCTCCGGAGATCGACGGTGCGCCGGGCCCTCCGCACGTCGAGGCTCTGGCGCTGGGCCAGCTCGAGCCCCTCCCGGTAGGTCACCGTGTCGGGCTCCCGCTCCTGGAGCGGCATCGCTCTCTGCGCCGAGGCGGGCGCGACGGAGAGGGCCGCCGCGAGCAGGCCCGCCGACAAGGCCGCCGCCGGCGACGCCCCCGCCACCGGGAGGGTCACGCCGGCGAGGGCGGAGGTCGCGTCGCCCCCCGGTCCTGCCGAGGGTGCGTCGGGTGCGGCCGCGGAGGACCGGGATTCGCGGCCGCGGCGCAGCCCTCCCCTGCGTCGCCCGTCGCTCCGGTCGTCGCGGAAAGGGCCGTTCGTCGTCTGTGAGGGTGAGGCCACGGGTCTTCTGTGTCTCCTGATGCTCGA
>CAYZLN010000076.1:0-1637 GCA_964479295.1 uncultured Gemmatimonadota bacterium | reverse complement strand
CGTTCGTCGTCTGTGAGGGTGAGGCCACGGGTCTTCTGTGTCTCCTGATGCTCGAGCTCGTCCGGCCCCGGAGGTCGCCGGGGTGGGTGGAGCGGTGCGGGGTGCGCACACAGGCCCGGTCCGATACGCGGCGTACGGTACCCGGGTCCACGGGATTCGCGGGCACCTTTCTTAAACAGACGCACCGGGAATGTTCTCGCGCGGCGCGGGATGCGCGGCCGGCCTCCGGGGGCGCCCGCGGCCCCTCTCCGCCGGGCCGGTTCGGGTCCGCCATCTCCGGGATCGGCCGGGCGGGCGCCGCGCGGGCCGGGCCCGGGGATGGTGAAAAACCACCATCCCACGCGACCCCCAACGTCCGGGTCGCCGGGCCCGGCGTCAAGCCGTGGCCCCTTCCGGTCCGTCACCCCGGCCGGGCGACCTCCCCGTGCCGGAAGCACCGCACCAGGTGGTCGTTCACCATCCCCACCGCCTGCATGAAGGCGTAGCAGATCGTGGGGCCCACGAAGGAGAACCCACGCTCCTTCAGCCATCGGGCCATGGCCGCCGAGCGCTCCGTGGAGGCCGGCACCTCGTCCTCCGCCTCCCACCGGTTCTGCACCGGCTCGCCGTCCACGAAGCCCCACAGCAGCTCGCCGAAGCCCGGGTCCGAGCCCTCCTGCACCTCCAGGAAGGCCCGGGCGTTCCGCACCGCCGACTCCACCTTCTGCCGGTTCCGGACGATGCCCGGGTCGTCCAGCAGCCGCTCCACGTCGTCCTCGTCGAAGCGGGCCATGCGCTCCGGGTCGAAGCCGTGGAAGGCCTCCTCGTAGCCGTCGCGCTTCCGGAGGATGGTGAGCCACGAGAGCCCCGCCTGCTGGCCGTCCAGCACGAGCTTGGCGAAGAGCGCCCGGTCGTCCCGCACCGGCACGCCCCACTCCTCGTCGTGGTAGGCGGTCAGCAGGGGGTCCCCCTCGGCCCAGGGGCAGCGGTCGGGCCCGCTCATCGCGGCCCCGCGTCGCCGGCGGCCCGGCCGGCCGGAACGAGACGCTCCCCCCGGCTCACGAGCCCGGCGCCCGCCCGCTCACGGGCCCGACCGCCGGGGCGAAGCCACGATGCGCGTTGTGACCCCGGACGCCCGTCGCGCGTCGAAGGCACGGAGGGAGGAGACCGGGGATCCGGCACGCACCACCAGCGGAGAGGGGAGCGCGACGATGGAGACGTCCGACACGGACGGGGGGATGGAGACCGTGGCGACGCGAGAATGGGTGATCCGGGAAGTCGACGGGGACGGAGTCCTCGTGGAGCAGATCCCCGACGGCGACCACGCACGCCTGGTCAGGAGCCTTCTCCCCGACGACGTGGCCGAGGGCGACCGCTTCCGGGTGGTGGCCCAGGTGGACCGGCGCGGTCGCCGGGACGGGAAGGACGCGCCGGAGGCGGACGCGTCCGTCCGCGGCGGCGAGGAGGCGGCCGGCTCCGCCGACGACGCGGGCACCGACGCGCCCGCCGACGGGCCCGGGCGGTCCGGCGCCGAGGTCGAAGACGGTGCCGCGCCCGCCGAGGACCCCGGGCGGTCCGGCGCCGGGGCCGAAGACGCCGACGACGCCCCCTTCGAGGTCCCCGCCGCCATGGAGGAGGCCCTCCGCAACCTCAGCTAG
>CAYZLN010000075.1:5221-8155 GCA_964479295.1 uncultured Gemmatimonadota bacterium | reverse complement strand
TCGCTCAGCACGGCCACCCCGGCCCCGGCGGCGTAGACGTCGGCGGCGTTGTCGGCGGTGACGCCGCCGATGCCGACGCCGGGGAGGCCGGCGGCCTCCAGCACCTCGCGCACCCGGTCGGGGCCCACCGCCTCGTCCCCGAGGCCCGGCTTGCTGGTGGTCCCGTAGACCGCCCCCACCCCCAGGTAGTCGGCGCCGTCGGCGGCGGCCCGCGCCCCCTCCTCCGGCACGTCGGTGGAGTAGCCCACGACGAAGCCGTCCGGCGCCGTCCGGCGCACGGCGGCCACCGGCGGGTCCGCCGGGCCCAGGTGCACGCCGTCGGCGCCCGCCGCGAGCGCGACGTCGGCGCGGTCGTTCACCAGGAAGAGCGCCCCGTGGCGGCGCGCCACCGGGCGGAGCCGCCGGGCCTCGCGGTGGAGGCGGCCGCCCTCGGCCCCCTCGTGCCGGAGCTGCACCGCCGTGGCGCCGGCCTCCAGGCACGCGTCCACCACCTCGGGGAGGGGACGGCCGCAGGCGGGCTCCGGGTCGGTCAGCACCATGAGCTCGAGCCGCTCCGCCAGGCGGCCGTCGCCGGCCGGGGTCACCCGGAGGAGCGGACGCGCGCCTTCGCCTCCTGGTGCTCCCGGAGCGTGCGGGTGAAGACGTGGGAGCCGTCGGGGCGGGCGACGAAGAAGAGGTACGGGACGTCGGCGGGATCGAGCACGGCCTCGAGCGAGGCGGCCCCGGGCGAGGCGATGGGCCCGGGCGGGAGCCCCGCCCGGGTGTAGGTGTTGTAGGGGTCGTCGGCGACGCTGCGGATGTCCCGGAAGAGGAGCCGCTCCTTCGGCTCGTCCAGGGCGTACTGCACCGTCGGGTCGGCCTCGAGGCGCATGCCCCGCTCGAGCCGGTTCAGGTAGACGGCGGCGATGACGGGCCGCTCCCCGTCCACCCGGGCCTCCTCCTCGACGATGCTCGCCAGGGTGACGACCTCCCGCTCGTCGAGCCCGAGAGAGTCGGCGCGGGCCCTCTCGTCGGGCCCCCAGAAGGCGCGGTACCGCTGGACCATCGCGGCCAGGGCCCGGCGGGGCGGGATCCCCTCGGCGAAGCGGTACGTCTCCGGGAAGAGGTAGCCCTCCAGCGTCGGCCCGGGCACGCCGAGCTCGCTCGCCGTGGCGCTGTCGCGGGCGAGCGCCAGCAGGGAGTCGGCGTCGACGGTGGTGACCCGGGCCAGGCGCGGGGCGATCTCCCGCAGGGAGAAGCCCTCGGGGATCACGACCTCCCGCGTCTCGACGGCCCCCTCCTCCAGGACGGCGGCGACCTCCGGCCAGGAGGCCGGCAGCTCGAACCGGTAGCGCCCCGCCTTGATCCGTCCCTCCGCCCCCCGGAGCGCCAGGTAGCCGGCGAAGAGCCGGGGGTGGTCGACCACCCCGGACCGCTCGAGCCGGTGGGCCACCGCCCGGGCCCCGGCCCCCTGGGGGACGACCACCTCCGCCCCGCCCGCCTCGTCCGGGCCGGCGCAGGCGGCCGCCAGCACGACGGCGAGGAGGGCGACGGCGGCGACGCGCGCGGTCATCGCCGGGACGCCAGGTAGGAGCGGAGCATCAGGGTGGCCGCCACGACGTCGGTGCTCCCCTTCTCGCGACGCTTCGCCTCCGGCGCGCCGCTCTCGATCATCTCCCGCCGGGCGGCCTCCGAGGTGAGGCGCTCGTCCCACTCGGTCACGGGGACGCCGGCCGCGTCGGACAGGGCCCGGCCGAAGGCCCGGGCCTCCCGGGCCATGTCGCCCTCGGAGCCGTCCATGTGGCGGGGGAGGCCGATCACCACCCGGGCGGCCGCCAGCTCCCCGAGCAGGTCGACCAGCTCCGCCGGCGGGTCGTCGGGGTCGCCGGCGTGCTCCACCACGCCGTGGGGGGAGGCGATCGTCCGGGTGGGGTCCGACACCGCGACGCCGATCCGCCGCCGGCCGTAGTCGAGGCCGACGATCCGTCCGTCCCCGACGCTCAGCGCTCTTCCAGCACGGCCCCCAGCGGCTCGCCGTCCGCCATCCGGTCGCGGATCCCGGACAGGCGCGCCTCCGCCCCCACCAGGAAGCGACAGAAGGCGGCGCCCCCGGCCCGGCACTCCACCTCGAGGACGGAGACCGGCTCCCCGGCGACGCCGGTGAGGAGCCCGCCGATCAGGCCCGTGGAGAAGGGGCAGCCGCTGAGCCGGCGCGGCTCGCCGCCGGCGCCGTCGGCCTCCGGGACGCCCTCCAGGCGCACCTCCCCGACGCCGGGGCTCCTGAGGCGATAGCTCACCGGCCCCAGGCCGAGCTCCACGAACTCCTGGCCGACGGCCTCCCAGAACTCCTCGGGCTCCGACTCGTCCGGGTCGACGGCCAGCCGCTCCAGCAGCGCCTCGCCCGCCACCCGGCCGGCCTCGCGGAGGGCGGAGACGCCGCCCGCGCCCAGGTCGCCGCACCGGTCCGCCAGGACGGCCAGGGCGGCCGAGGGGATCCGGACGGTGGAGGAGGTGGGGGTCACGTGCGGGGCGCGGTGTTCGGGGGACGCTCGACGTCGCCGGCGGAAAGCTAGACCCGGCACCGGGCGGTCACAAGGCCGACGCCGGCCGGGGCGCCCGCGGCGGCGTGCGGCACAGGGGTTGCACCCTGCAGACCACGCGGGGCCGGCCCGTCCCCAGCGGACGCGGCCATCCCCGCCGGCCTCCGCCGCCCCGGGTCACGGCGCGGCGGGGCCGCCGAGACCGGACCCCTCACCCTTCGCACCGAGGACCAGACCAGATGTCTCAGGAACAGGACAAGATCGTCGCCTTCGCCGCCGGCGTGGCGCTCGGAGGGCTCATCGGGGCCGGGACCGCCCTGCTCCTGGCCCCCCGCAGCGGGCGCCGGACCCGTCGGAAGATCCGACACGCCGCCGAGGACATCGGCGACCGGGCCGAGGAGACCCTCGAGCACGC
>CAYZLN010000075.1:0-5121 GCA_964479295.1 uncultured Gemmatimonadota bacterium | reverse complement strand
TGGTGGACGATGCGGCCGGGCTCCAGCTCGGCCGAGCGCCGGAGGTGCCGGACCGCCTTCTCCCAGCTCGCCTCGCCCAGCACCTCCCCACCCAGGAAGGTGCGCGCGAAGAAGCGGCCGGCCCCGCTCAGCTCCATGACTCCCTTGTTCCAGCGCCCCAGGACGTGCCAGCCGCCGGCGTAGGAGCTGTCGGCCTCGATGGTCGCCAGCGCCTCCCGCCGGATCTCCTCCGAGAGCCGGACCCGCTCCCTCACGCCGGCGTCCAGGGCCACCAGTCCCAGCGCCTGGGCGAGCTGCAGGTGCCCCTCGGGGGCCCCGGGCTCGGCCTCCGCCGCCTTCCGACCCCACTGCTCCGCGCGCCCGTACCAGGCCTCCGCGGCGTCGTCGCCGACGTCCTGCCCGACGTCCACCGCCGCCCGCGACGCCTTCCAGAGCGCCCCGTAGCCGCCCCCGTCGTCGGCCCGGGCCGCCGCCGCGTAGGCCACGTAGGCCACCGTGTGGTGCCCGGAGGCGAAGGCCCGGTCGCCGCGCTCGAGGAGACGGTCGGCGCCGGCGGTGGGGAGGGGCTCGGCGTCCAGCTCGGCGGCGAGCCGGGAGAGGGCGGCGAGCGTGTCGCCCCAGGCCACCCCCGAGGCCCCGGAGGGGCCGTCCAGCGTCGAGGGACACTCGCCGAAGGCGGCCTCCGCGTCGCCGCCGGCGGTGTCGGCCGGGACGGTATCGGCCGGGGCGACGGTGTCGGCGGCGCCCGCCTCCTGCGCGGCCGCCGGGCCGCCGGCGACCAGGCCGGCGACCGCGACGAGGAACGGGAGGGCCGACAGGGCGCGCCGTGCGGGGAGACGCCCGGCGCCGGCGGGCCGGCCGCCCGACCCCCCGCCGGGACTTTCGCGGGTCGCGGCCGCTGGGTACATGCATGGACCTCCGTCACGGAGGGAGGCGCGTCCGCCGACGGGGCCCCGGCGGGATCGCCCCGCCCCGGGGCGGGAGGCCGGGACCCGGCCCTCGCGCACACGCACACGACATCGAGGGATCGGGCACCATGCTAGCCGCCGAGATCATCGAGCGAAAGCGGGACGGCGAGGAGCTGGCCCCGGACGAGCTCCGGGGGTTCCTGCAGGGCTGGCTCGCGGGGGACGTCGAGGACTACCAGGTGTCGGCGTTCCTCATGGCCGTCTACTTCCGCGGCCTGTCCCGCGACGAGCTGCACGCCCTGACCGGCGAGATCGTGGCCTCCGGGCGCCGGCTGGACTTCGGCGGCGGGGAGCGGCCGGCGGTGGACAAGCACTCCACGGGCGGGGTGGGCGACAAGGTCTCCCTCGTGCTGGCGCCGCTCGTCGCCGAGGCTGGGCTGCGCGTCCCGATGATGTCCGGCCGCGGCCTGGGCCACACCGGAGGCACCCTCGACAAGCTCGAGTCCATCCCGGGCTTCCGGACCGGGCTGGGTCTGGACGAGTTCCGCCGGACGGTGGAGGACGTCGGGTGCGCGATGATCGGCCAGACCGACGACATCGCGCCGCTGGACGGCCGGCTCTACGCCCTCCGCGACGTCACGGGCACCGTGTCGTCGATCCCCCTCATCGCCTCGAGCATCGTCTCGAAGAAGGCGGCCGAGGGGGTGGAGGCGCTGGTGCTGGACGTGAAGTGCGGTTCCGGGGCCTTCATGCGGGACGAGCCCCGGGCGCTGGAGCTGGCCCGGACGCTGGTCGACCTCGGCGGATCGGAGGGGCTGCGGACCCGTGCGCTGGTGACGGGGATGGAGGCCCCCCTGGGCCGCGCGGTGGGGAACGCCGTGGAGGTGGCCGAGGCCGTGGCGTGCCTCCGGGGGGACGGCCCCGACGACCTCCGGGAGGTGACGCTGTCGCTGGCGGCCGAGCTGCTCGTCCCGGCCGCCGACGGGGAGGCCGCCGACGCCCGCCGCCGCCTCGAGGAGCTGCTGGACGAGGGGCGCGCCGCGGAGCGGTTCGCGCGGCTGATCGAGCGCCAGGGCGGGGATCCCTCGGTGGTGGAGGACCCCGGCCGGCTCCCCTCCGCGCCGGAGGAGGAGCCGCTCCGGGCCCCGGAGGACGGGTGGCTCGCGGCCCTCGACGCCAGGGAGGTCGGGCTCGCGGCGGTGGAGCTCGGGGCGGGCCGCAGCCGGATGGGCGAGGACGTCGACCCCGGCGTCGGCTTCCTGGTCGAGCGGCGGCCCGGCGACCGGGTCGAGGCGGGCGAGCCGCTGGTGAGGATCCTCGCCCGCAGCCCCGACGACGCCGACGACGCCCGGCGTCGCCTGGAGCGGGCGGCGGAGGTCCGCCCCGCCGAGCCCGGCGGGGAGGCGGTCGCCTGGGAGCGGTCGCGGGTGCGCTGGAGGGTGACGCCCGAGGGCCGGGAGCGGGTCGGCTGACCGCCGC
Organism: uncultured Gemmatimonadota bacterium; assembly: GCA_964479295.1. GTDB lineage: Bacteria > Gemmatimonadota > Gemmatimonadetes > Palauibacterales > Palauibacteraceae > CAYVFM01. Next base: position 2,734 of record CAYZLN010000075.1, on the reverse strand, counting down.
CGGGTCGGACGGCGCCCGGGGGACGGCGGGTCGGGCCCGGCGCGGCGGCGCGGTTCGGCCGACCGCCGCCCCCGCCGCTCAGCCGCCGGGCCGCAAGGTGTCGGCGGACCACGGCACCGTGTCGGCGCCCGGACCGTCCTCCACCAGCGTGTCGGCGGGGGGCAGCGTGTCGTCCGGGGCCTCCGCCGGCGGCGCGCTGTCCGGGATCTCGCCGTCCCCCCAGGGGCTGTGGAGGTCGCACTCGGCCCGGGGCTCGGTGCCCGGGAGGTACACCTCCGTGTACACCGAGTCGGCGGGGCACCACGGGGTGGCGAGCTGGCCCGTCGCCCGGTCGACCTCCTCCCGCGTGACGCCCTCGGGCCGGGACCAGGGCGGGGGGGCGTCCCGGTTCCGGTAGTAGCGCTTCAGCACCTCCATCCCCACCGGGGCGGCGTCGCGGCCGCCCTGCGCCAGGCGGTGGAGCCGCTCGGGGTCGTCGAAGCCCACCCACGTCGTGGTGACGACCTCGGGCGTGAAGCCCACGAACCAGGCGTCCGTCGCGTCGTTGGTGGTGCCGGTCTTGCCGGCGGTCGGGAGGTCGTCGGGGAGGCCCGCCTGCCGGGCCGCCCCCGCCGCGGTGCCGCGCTGGACCACGTCGCGGAGCATCGAGAGCATGATCCACGAGGTCTCCTCGCCGAGCACCGCCTCGCGCTCGGCGCTGCTCTCCCACAGCACGCGCCCGTCCGGGCCCTCGATGCGCAGGATGGGCCGGGGCTCCACCCGGACGCCCAGGTTGGCGAACGTCGTGAAGGCCCCGGCCACGTCCATGGGGATCACCTCGCCGGAGCCGATGGCCATGGAGGGGACGCGGGGGACCGGTGTGTCGATGCCGAGGCGGCGGGCGTACTGCGCCACCGTCTCCTCGCCGACGCGCTGCCCGACCTTCACGGCCACGACGTTGATGGACCGGTAGAGCGCCTCCCGCACCGTGACCGGGCCGTGGAAGACGTCGCCGAAGTTCTTGGGGGAGTAGATGGTGCTGTCGGGGAGCAGGATCTCGACGGGCGTGTCGTAGATCACGTCCGACGGCGTCAGCGTCCGGGTGTCGACGGCGGCGGTGTAGACGAAGGGCTTGAAGACGGAGCCGGGCTGACGCCGGGCCTGGGTGGCCCGGTCGAACTCGGAGTCCTCGAAGTCCCGGCCGCCCACCATGGCCAGCACCTCGCCCGTGCGGGGGTCCAGGGCCACGAAGACGCCCTGCACGTAGGGGACCCGCGCCCCGGAGAGCCGGTCGTCGGGCCAGGAGCGGGTCTCCTCGTAGGTGGGCGCGTCGAACCCGCCCTGCTCCTCGACCCACCGGAGCTGGGCGTCGAGCGCGGAGTCGGCCGCGCTCTGGAGCTCGGGCAGCAGGCTGGTGTGGACGCGGTAGCCGGCCTCGTAGATCTCCGGCCCGTAGCGGTCGACGAGCTGGCGGCGGACCCACTCCACGAAGTAGGGCGCCTCGCCGCGGTCGCCGTCGTCCGTCGAGAGGGAGAGGGGATAGGCCTTGGCCGCCTCGGCCGCCGGTCGGCTGATCCGCCCCTGGTCGGCCATGAGCTCGAGCACCAGGTTGCGCCGCTGCAGGGCGCGCTCCGGGTGGTGGATCGGCGAGTACCGCTGCGGGGCCCTCGGCAGGGCCGCCAGCGTGGCCGCCTCGGGCAGGTTGAGGGCGCGGGCGTCCTTGCCGAAGTAGTGGTGGGCGGCGCTCTGCACCCCGTACTGCCCGTCGCCGAAGTTGATCTGGTTCACGTAGGCCTGGAGGATCTCGCGCTTCGTGTAGGCCTGCTCGAGGGCGAGGGCGACCCGCATCTCCTTCAGCTTCCGCCGGACCGAGACCACCCTCCGGTTCACGGCGTCGGAGAACATGTTGCCGGCGAGCTGCTGGGTGATGGTGCTCCCGCCGGCGGCCTCGTAGCCGTGGAGGAGGAACTCGACCCCCGCCCGCAGCGTCCGCCGCCAGTCGACGCCGGGGTGGTCCCAGAAGCGCCGGTCCTCGATGGCGACGAAGGCCGCCGGCAGGTACGAGGGGAGGGCGTGGTAGGGGACGGCCGTCCGGCGCTCGACGGCGAGCTGCGTGAGCAGGCTTCCGTCGGCGGCGTAGACCCGGGAGGCCTCCTTGGGCTCGAAGGCGTAGATCTGGGCGATGGAGGGGCAGTCGTCGCAGACGTGGGTCCAGGCCCCCCAGGCCGCGCCGGCCGCCAGCGCCGTGGCCGCCGCCAGCGCCGCGGCGGCCGCGATCCGGACCGGGCGGCGCCCCGCGAAGGCGGCGATCTTCCGTCTGATCTCGGAGAGGCTCGTCAACACGGCTCCAGCGCCGGGGGAGAGGAGAAGGATCGATGTCGGCCGCGGGCGTCGGGCCCGGCGAGGCGTCCCGCTCGTCGCCCGGGCTTCCGGCGGGGAGCGCACGCTTGCCCGGGCCCGACGGCGCTCCTATCGTTGCGCTCCGTCTCCGCGGGCCCGGCGCCCGGCGGCCCGCCTCGGCCGGATCCGTCGCCGCCCTGGCCTCCACGCCGCGACGCACACTATACCGCGACGAGAGAGGGAATGTTTCTTCCCGTCGACGAGCAGCTCGACCGAATCCGCGAGGGAGCGGAGGACGTCGTCCCGGCCGAGGACCTGGAGCGGAAGCTCGAGCGCTCCCGCCGCGAGGACGAGCCGCTGGTGGTGAAGCAGGGCTTCGACCCCACCCGGCCCGACCTCCACATCGGCCACGCCG
>CAYZLN010000074.1:0-8195 GCA_964479295.1 uncultured Gemmatimonadota bacterium | reverse complement strand
CCTCCACGAAGGCCCCGAAGGAGGTGAGGTTCCGGACGACGCCCTCGATCTTGGTGCCCGGCGGGTACTTGGCCGGCAGCGACAGCCACGGGTCCTCCTCGGTCTGCTTCATCCCGAGGGAGATCTTCTCCTCCTCCTCGTTCACCCGGAGCACCACGCACTCGATCTCCTCGCCGATGGAGACGAGCTGCGAGGGGTGCCGGACGTTCCGCGTCCAGCTCATCTCCGAGATGTGGACCAGGCCCTCGACGCCCTTCTCGAGCTCGACGAAGGCGCCGTAGTTGGTGATGGAGACGACCTCGCCCTTGACCCGGCTGCCGACGGGGTACTTCTCGCCGATGTCGTCCCACGGGTGGGACTGGAGCTGCTTCAGGCCCAGGGAGATGCGCTCCCGCTCCCAGTCGATGTCGAGGACCTTCACCTCGACCTCGTCGCCGATGTCGCACACCTCGGACGGGTGGCCGACGCGGCCCCAGGACATGTCGGTGATGTGGCAGAGGCCGTCCATGCCGCCGAGGTCGATGAAGGCGCCGAAGTCGGTGATGTTCTTGACGGTGCCCGAGCGGACCTGGCCGACCTCGAGCTCCTTCTTGAGCTCCTTCTTCTGCTCCTCGCGCTCCTCCTCGAGGATGACGCGCCGGCTGACGACGATGTTCCGGCGCCGCTTGTTCAGCTTGAGGATCTTGAAGCGGTACTCGTTGCCGGCCAGGGCGTCGATGTCCCGGACCCGCCGGAGGGCGATCTGCGAGCCGGGGAGGAAGGCGTCGACGCCCATCAGGTCCACCATCGCGCCGCCCTTGATGGAGTGCTTGATGTGCCCCTTCACCCACTCGTCCTCGTCGTACGCCTCCTTGAGCTGGTTCCAGACCCGGAGGAAGTCCGCCTTGTTCTTCGAGAGGACGACCCGGCCCTCTTCGTCCTCGAGGCTCTCCAGGAAGACCTCCACGGTCGTCCCGGGCTCGAGCTCGTCGTCCTCGCCGAACTCCTCGAGGTCGACCTCGCCCTCGGACTTGAAGCCCACGTCGAGGACGACCGTCGTGTCCGTCTTCCGGAGCACCTCGGCGGTGACGATCTCCCCCTCGGCGATGTCGCCCAGGGTCTCCTCGTACATCGCCAGCATGTCCTCGTACTCGTCGAGGGTGTAGTCCTCCTCGTCGAACAGGTCGGCGCGGACGCCGACCTCGGAGGCGCGGTCCTCGATCTGGTGCTCCGTGAGCTCCACCTCGCCGTCCTCGCCCGGCTCCATGGACGTCGTGTCCACGACCGGGATCTCGTCCTCCTCGCGGACGGCCTGCACGGTGGAGTTCGCGGTGTCGGTGCTCGTGGCTCCGGGGTTCTGGTCGTCAGTCATGTAAGGGTCGTCCGTGGGCTCGATGGATGCCCGCTCGACGGTCCCGGCGGTGACGCCGGGGGACGCGGCGGCGGGGTCTGGGTTCACGACTCTCGACGATCTCGCTCCGGCCGGCGTCCGGTCCGGACGGGCGCTTCGGCCCGCCCGCCGGCCAGCAATACGCTCCCCGGGCGATCTCGCCCGGGGCGTCGCGACGCGGGCCGGCCGCACGAAGAGCGAGAATACCGTCTTCCGCCGGCCCGAGCAAGCGGACGAGGCCTCGTCTCCGGGGCGTTCCGGCCCGATCGGACCGGCGTCGCGCCGGGCCGACGGCGACGGCGCCGCGGCCGGCCCGGCCCGGTCGACGGCGGGATCCGGACGCGGGCGTTCCTTGGGTACTCCGGTCGGCCCGCAGGGGTCCCCGGGCCGGCGGCTCCGGCGGACGCTCCTCCCGCCGGGGCGCCGCTCACCCCGTCCTTCCGGCCCGCGGACGAGGCGCCGGGCCCGCGTCAGCCCCCGCCCGCGATCCCGCGCTCCCGGGCGAGCTCCACGATGCGGTCGACGACCTCCTCCGGGCCCAGGTCGGTGGTGTCGATGGTCACGGCGTCGTCGGCGGCCCGGAGCGGCGACACCTCCCGGGTGGCGTCGTACTCGTCGCGCCCGCCGATCCGCTCGGCCTCCCGGCGGACGGCCTCCGGGCCGGCGTCCTCGCCCCGCTCCAGGAGGCGGCGGCGGGCCCGTTCCTCGGGCGAGGCCACCAGGTAGACCTTCACGTCCGCGTCGGGGAAGACCGTGGCGCCGACGTCCCGTCCGTCGCACACCAGGTCGCTCCGCCGGGCCTCGGCCCGGACCCGCCGGTTCACCTCGCGGCGGACCTCGGGGCGGGCGGAGACCTCCGACACCCGGTCCACCACCTCGTCGGAGACGAGCTCCCGTCCGGGGTCCTCGCCGTCGACGCGCACGCCGTAGCCCCCGTCCTCCGGGACCAGCTCGAGGTCGAGCGCCCCCACCCGGCGGCGGAACGCCGGGCCGTCCTCGTCCCATCCCCCCCGGACCGCGGCCCAGGTCACGGCGCGGTAGAGCATCCCCGAGCTGAGGTGGCGGAAGCCGAGCCGACGGGCGGTCCCGCGGGCCGCGGTGCTCTTCCCGGAGGCGGCCGGCCCGTCGACGGCGACGACCGCCGTCATCCGGCGCCCCGCAGGCGCTCCACGTCGTCCCAGAAGCCCGGGTACGAGACGGCCACGCAGCCCGGGTCGTCGACCTCCACGTCGCAGCCGTCGACGCCCCGGAGCACGCCGAAGGCCATGGCGACCCGGTGGTCGCCCCCGGTCCGGACCGTCCCCTCCAGGGGCCCGTCGCCGCCCCGGATCACGAGGCCGTCTTCCCGCTCGCGACAGTCGACGCCCAGCGCCCGGAGGTTGGAGGCCATCGACGCGAGCCGGTCGCTCTCCTTGACCCGCAGCTCCTCGGCCCCCTCCACCACCGACGTCCCGCGGGCCCGGGCGGCCAGCACGGCGAGCACCGGGACCTCGTCGAGGAGGCGGGGCACCCGCCGGGGCCCGACCTCGAAGCCCTCCAGCCCGGAGGGCCGGACCTCCAGGTCGCCCACCGGCTCGCCGGCGCGGCGGCCGCGCTCCTCCACCCTCACCTCGGCGCCCATCTCCCGCAGCACCTCGAGCCAGCCGGTCCGGGTCGGGTTGAGGCCCACGCCCTCGATGCGGGCCGGCGTCTCGCCCAGCACCGCCGCCGCGGCCAGGAAGGCGGCCGAGGAGGCGTCGCCGGGCACCGTCAGCTCCAGCGGGTCGAGCCGGTGCCGTCCGTCCTCCCCGTCCCCCGCGGCCTCCAGCTCCACCCGGGCGCCGTCGCCCTCCGGGCCGAAGCTCACCGGCGCGCCCATGGCCCGGAGCAGCCGCTCGGTGTGGTCGCGCGAGCGCCCCGGCTCGACGACCGCGATCCGGGTGCCCGAGGCGAGCCCGGCCATCAGGAGGCTCGACTTCACCTGGGCGCTGGCCACCTTCGGGCGGTGGACCAGCTCCCGCAGCGACCCCGACGCCCGGGGCCGGATGCGGAAGGGCAGCCGGTCGCGCTCGTCGAGGTACTCGATGCGCCCGCCCAACGCCTGGAGGGGGTACACCACCCGGTCCATGGGCCGGCCCCTCAGCGACCGGTCCCCGTCCATCACGGCGCCGCGGCCGAGGCCCACCACCAGGCCCGGGAGGATCCGGGCGGTGGTCCCGCTGTTCCCGCAGTCGACGGGGTCGGAGGCGTCCGCGAACGTCGCCGGGCCCGGCACCTCCACCCCGCCCGACCAGTCCTCCGGGACCGCCGCCCCCAGGGCCCGCATCGCCCGGGCCGTCGCCCGGACGTCGTCGGCGTCCAGGAGGCCGGTCAGGCGCGACGTCCCCCGGGCGAGGGGGGCGAGCATCAGGCACCGGTGGGAGATCGACTTGTCTCCGGGGGGGCGGAGCGTGACCGTCACGTCCGCTTCGCCCCGGTCGCCGCCCGTCGGGACCCCGCGTCGCCCTCGCCGTCCGGGTACGGCACCTCCACCGTCGTCCCGTCCTCCGGCACCAGCGGGTCGGGGAAGACGTCCGCGGCCTGGCTCCCCAGCCGATGGGCCTGCTCGGAGTACCGGGCGCTGAAGTGCGTGAGGGCCAGACGCCGCACCCCGGCCTCCTCGGCGACGCGGGCCGCCTGCCGGGCCGTGGAGTGGCCCGTGTCGCCGGCCCGCTCCGTCTCCGGGTCGCCGAAGGTGGCCTCGTGGACCAGCAGGTCGGCGCCCTCCGCCGCCTCCACGGTCGCCTCGCAGGGGCGGGTGTCGCCCGTGTAGACGAGCGTCCGGCCGGGGCGGGGCGGGCCCACGACCTGCTCCGGCTCCACCACCGTCCCGTCCGGCAGCTCCACCTCCTCGCCCCGGTGGAGCCGGCCGAAGAGCGGCCCTTCCGGGACCCCGAGCTCCCGGGCGGCCTCGGGGTCGAACCGGCCGAGCCGGTCGTCCTCCACCAGGGCGAGCCCGATGGACCGGGCGGTGTGCCGCGTCGAGTAGGCCTCGATGCGGTGCTCCGGCCGGCGGACCGCCTCCCCGGGGGCGAGCTCCTCGATGTCGACGTCGAACAGGAGGCGGTCCCCCCCGAGCCGCACGGCGTCCGAGAGCGTCCGGCGCCCGCCCGGGGGGCCCCACACCGTGAGGGGCTCGCGGCGGCCCTGGAGGCTCATGGTCCGGACGAGGCCGATGAGGCCGAGGTAGTGGTCTGCATGGAGATGCGTGACGAAGACGTCCCGCGTGGCGAACCCGACGCCGAAGCGCATCATCTGGCGCTGGGTGCCCTCGCCGCAGTCGAAGAGGTAGGTCTCGCCCTCTCGCTGGACGGCGAGCGACGGGACGTTTCGCCGGACGGTGGGCCGGGACGAGGCCGTGCCGAGGAAGGTGACCCGGAGCATGCTCAGCGCGTCTCCGCGCCGCCCTCCCCCGCCGTGCCCTCCTCCGCCCCCTCGGGCGCCCTCGTCTCCCGCCGGGCGCGGCCGAGGGCCTCCTCCATGACGTCGGCGGGCGCCGCCCCCACGACCTTGTGCCGGCCGAAGAGGATGGTGGGCGTCCCCTCGATGTCGTACCGGGACGCCTCCTCCTCGGCGCGGCGCAGCTCGTCGGCGTACCGGTCGTCCTCCAGCGCGTTCTCCAGCCCCTCCCGGTCCAGGCCCGCCTCCTCGCAGACGTCGAGGAGCACCTCCCGCCGGCCCAGGTTCAGGCCGTCGACGAAGTAGGCGCGGAAGAGGGCCCGGTGCGCGCGGCGGAAGCTCTCCCGGCCGACGTCCTTGGCGAACTCCGCCGCCTGGAGCGCCTCGTGGGAGTTGGCCACGAAGTCGGGGAGGTCCAGCTCGACACCGGTCTCCTCGGCCTGCTCCCGCACCTCCCGGCGCACCCGGGCCCACTCGTCCGGCGCGTAGCCCAGCTCCTCGACCGGCAACCCGTCCGACGGGACCGCAGGGTGGATGGAGAGGGGGCGCCAGAGGAGGTCGAACCCGTCGGCGTCGGCCCGCAGGCGCCGGAGGCGCGCGTCCGCGACGTAGGAGAACGGGCAGACGTAGTCGCCGTAGAGGAAGACCTGCACGTCGGCCCCGGCAGCTCCGGAACCGGAGGGGTCGTCGCTGGACGTCATGATGCCGGGGCCTCCTCGGTCAGTGGTCGTCCGGGTCCGCGGCCGTGCCGCCGTCGGCGTCCGTCCCGTCCCCGTCGTGCCCGGGGTCCGCGGCCCGCCAGCGGTCGGCGAGCTCCGTCGCCGACATGCGGCCGACGTGGCCGTCGCCGGCGACGAGCCGCTCGGCGGGCCCCTCCAGGCTGGTGAAGACCAGCCCCGTCGTCCCCTCCGCCGGCTCCTCCTCCGCCCAGACGGGCCCGACGTTCTGGACCAGCCAGAGCCGGCCGTCCGGCGCCCGGAACCTCCGCTCGGTCGCCGTCAGCTCCGTCCCCCCCTCCAGGCGGGCCCGGAGCTCGTCCGCCGGCAGGTCCGACAGCTCCCGGCCGGGGTCCAGCCCCGCCCGCCGGTCGCGGCGGTCGTCGCCGGCCGGCTCGCCGTCCTCCAGCGGGACGAAGTAGACGAGGGCGTGGCCGCTCGGGCCCCGCCGGGCCACGGACGCCCGCCAGCGGCCCCCGTCGGACCCGAGCTCGCGCTCCTCCCGGTTCATCCTCTCCCTTCTCCCTTCTGCCGACGGGGGGCGGCGCTGCGCCGCCCGGACCGCCCGTGCCTCCCGCGTGCCGGAGTCTCAGGCATACACTCCGCCCGCCGCCTGTTCCGGCTCCGGCATCGCCTCGTCGCGGCTCCGGAGCGCCTCCTCGGCCGCCGCGTCCACCTCCTCCCTCACCCGCTCCTCGGCCTCCTCGAGCCGGGCGCGGTTCCGCTCCGCCCGCCCCCCGTCGGCGTCGCCCCCGAGGTCGGGGCCGTGCCGGACGAGGTACGACTCGAAGAGGCCGATCGGGTCCCGCTTCCCCCACCGCTCGAAGAGCTCGTCGGGGAAGGTCTCCCGCGCCTCCCGGACGTCGTGGGTCGCGTGCCCCCCCATCCGGAAGGTCTCCGCCTCGAGGAAGACCGGGCCGTCGCCCCGGCGGCAGGCCTCCCGGGCGAGGCGGGTGGCCGCGTAGACGTCCAGCACGTTGTTCCCGTCGGCCTCCAGGTGGACCACGCCGTAGGCGGGGCCCCATCCGGAGAAGTCCTCGGCGAGGTGATGCTGCTCGAAGCGGGTGCCCAGCGCCACCTGGTTGTTCTGGAGGACGAAGACGACCGGGAGGTCGCGGACCGCGGCGAAGTTGAAGGCCTCGTGCACCTCGGCGTGCTTCGTCGCCCCGTCGCCGACCCAGGTCAGCGCCACCCGGTCCTCCCCCCGCCGCCGGAACGACCACGCGTACCCGTTCATCACCGGCGCGAGGGCGCCCACCATGCTGATCGGGGCCACGACGCCGTGCTCGGGGTCGCCGATGTGGAGGTCGCGGCCCCCGGTCGGCGAGTCGGCGGTGGCCAGGTAGCCCCGGAGCATGTCCGCCACCGGCATCCCCATCTCGTGGCAGGCGCCGGCGTTCCGGATCATGGGCCCGACCACGTCGCCGTCGCGGCCCTCCCGCCGCAGGGCGTGGACCGCCCCGACGGTCACCGCCTCCTCCCCGGTCCCCAGCCACGCCTTCGAGATCACGCCCTGCTTGACCCAGCGCTGGAGGGCGATGTCGTGGAGCCGGAAGCGGACGAGGCCGCGGTACAGCTCCAGAAGCTCGTCCGGGCCGAGGTCTTCCACGATCTCCCGTCGCCCGGGCCGTTCGAGGATCCGGTCCCGGTAGGCGTCGACGAGCTCCGGGTCGGGGCTCCACTCCACGTACTCCGGCGGGTCGTACGCGGGATAACGCTTCACGGTGACTCGCTCCTCTGGCGGGTGACGGGGCGGCCGGAGGGTCCGCCGTTGGCACGTCCCTTTCCCCGCCCTATCGTACAGGGGCCGTGGACCGCGGGCCAGCCGCGAGGGCCCCGTCGACCGACGACCGCCGCACGACCCCACCCGACCATCCCCCGAGCGAGGAGACGGTGACGGACCCCGACGCCCCGGACGACCCCCTGGCGCGGACGCACGGCGACCGGGCGCCCGGCGGCGGGCCGGAGGAGGCCGGCGGCCTCGGCGTCTCCCCGCGCCTGATCCGGTGGGGCGCCGTCGTCTTCGTGGCCGCCACCATCGTCGGCTTCGGGTTCGTCTTCTTCTACTCCCAGGACGTCGGCGCCAGCCTGGCCGGCTTCCGCAGGTTCGACCTGGCCTGGGCCCTCCCCTGCCTCGCCTTCGCGTCGCTGGACTGGTTCGGGGGCGGCGTCCGCGTCTGGCTCCTGCTGCGCCCCCTGGACATGGACGTCTCCTACTGGAGCTGCGTGAAGATCAGCGGGGCCACGGCCGGGCTGGCCTACCTCACGCCCTCCGGGGTGGGCGGCGGCCCCGCCCACCTCTACGGCCTCGTCCGGACCGGCGCCTCGGTGGGGAAGTCGGCGGCCAGCAACTTCGCGAGCCTCCTGGTGAACCTGGTCTTCCTCTGCGCCGCGGGCTTCGGGGCCTGGGTCTTCGGGGCCCACGACGCCCTCCAGGACGTCGCGCTGCCGGTGGCCGACATCTCGGCGGGGCGGCTCTTCGAGTGGACGGTCCGCGCCTTCGCGGTGGTGGTGGGCGCCATCCTCCTCTTCGCGGTGAACCCCCGGCCGGCGCGGGGATGGATCCTCCGGATCTTCGGGCGGGGGCGTCGGGTGAGGACGGTGCTGCGCTGGATCCACGAGCTGCACGAGAGCCTGCTGATCTACGCGAAGGCCGGGAAGCTCGAGCTGGTGGCCGCCACCCTCTCCGGGGC
>CAYZLN010000073.1:2494-8386 GCA_964479295.1 uncultured Gemmatimonadota bacterium | reverse complement strand
TGGTCACCGCCAACCTCCGCTTCGTCATCTCCTACGTGAAGAAGTACCAGGGGCGCGGGCTGAGCTTCGCCGAGCTGGTCTGCATCGGGAACGAGGGCCTGCTCAAGGCGGTGAAGAAGTTCGACCCCGACCGCGGGGTCAAGTTCATCTCCTACGCCGTGTGGTGGATCCGCCAGACGGTCCACCAGGCGCTCGCCGAGCAGACGCGCTCGGTGCGCATCCCTCTGAACCAGAACTCCAACCTGGTGAAGCTGTCCCGGACCGAGACCCAGCTCTCCCAGGAGCTGGGCCGCTCGCCCACCGACCGGGAGATCGCCGAGGAGATGGACGAGCCCGTGGAGACGGTCCGCACCCTGCGCCGGGTCGCCACCTCCGAGCTGAGCCTGGACGCCCCCATCGACGAGAACGACCGGGACAGCACCTCCTTCGGCGAGCGCTTCGCCGAGAGCGACGAGGAGGACATCGAGGAGAAGGTCGAGTCCCGGGCCCGCCGGGAGTTCCTCGAGCAGATGTTCGAGGAGTACCTCACCGAGCGGGAGCGGAAGATCCTGGTCCTCTACTACGGCCTCGACGACGGCGAGGAGATGACGCTCGAGGAGGTCGGGCAGCTCCTGGGGGTGACCCGGGAGCGCATCCGCCAGCTCCGGAACCGGGCCTTCGAGAAGCTCCGGGAGTCCGAGCACGGGGACACGCTCGAGACCTTCTGGCGCGCCTCGGCGTAGGCCGGGGGCGTGGCGATGTCGACGGCGGCCGGGCCGGAGGAGGAGCCGGGGCAGGAGGCACCGGCCGGTGAAGGGGCGACGGAGCTCGACGAGGACGTGCTCGCGATGGTCCGGCGCCAGCTCGACCGCGACCCCCCGCCCTCGACGGCCGCGCTCTACGGCCGCGCCGCCCGGATCAACCGGGACATCTACGACCTCAGCCTGCGTCAGTTCCACGCGAAGTACCCGCTCCGCGTGAAGCGCGAGCAGGCGCGCCGCGAGCGCCAGGCGTCGGCGGGGTCGTCGGCCCCGGCCTCCTCCGGGGACGGGGACGCCGACGGAGGCTCCGGCGGCGCGGGGTCGTGGGCCCGCGACGGGGCAGGGTCGCCGGACGCGGAGGTCGGCGACGACGCGGGCCGGCGGCACCTCTTCGGGCCGGACGCCGGCCGGGGAGGGGGCGACGAGGAGCCGCTGCGCTCCGGGGCCTCCGACGCCGACGGCGGCTCGGCCGGGTCGGCGCCCGAAGCGTCCGTCGCGGAGGGGCGCGCGGGGGACGTCCGGGGGAGGGGACGCCGGGCCGGGCCGTCCGCCGACGAGGGGACCCGGCAACGCGTCCGTCGCGTCTTCATGCGCTTCGCCCGCGAGGTGGCCGAGGCGGACCGCCCCGAGATGCTCGTGGGGGTCGCGGAGCGGCTCCCCGACCGGGTCGACGAGATCGCCCGGATCGTGCGCGCCCGGCCGCCGGAGGCCTGACGGCGGGCTAGCTAGCCGGCGGGGCCGTCCTCGCGGCGGGCCTCCCCGGGCGGCAGCATCAGGAGCAGCGCCAGCAGGGCGCTCCGCTCGGGCATCCTCTCCAGCACCACGTGCTCGTGGTCCGCGTGGGCGCCGTCCCCCACGGCGCCCAGACCGTCGAGCGTCGGCACGTGCCGGCTCGTGAGGTTGCCGTCGGAGGCGCCGCCGGCCCGCGCCTGCTCGAGGTCGAGCCCGAGCTCTCCCCCCAGGCGGCGGGCGGCCTCCCAGAGCCGGCGGTTCCCGGCCGTCCGCTCCATCGGCGGCCGGCGCATGCCCCCCTCCACGGCGATGCGCGTGCCCGGCGTCGTCGGCTCCAGCGAGCGGATCGCCGCCTCGATCCTGCGGGCGTCCTCCCGGGTGGGCACGCGGACGTCCACCACGGCGCGGGCCCGGGGGGCCACCACGTTGGGCCGGACGCCGCCCTCGGCTTCGCCCACGTTGAGGGTGATCCCCCGGCCGGTGTCGCTCAGCGCGTGCAGCGCCTGGACCACGTGGGAGAGCTCCTGGATCGCGCTGGCGCCCTCCTCCGGCGCCAGGCCGGCGTGCGACCCCCGGCCCTCGATCCGGACCTCGAACCGGCCGGTGCCCTTCCGGGCGGTCTTCAGGGAGCCGGCGGGGCCGAGGGAGGGCTCCAGGACGAACGCCCGGCACGACCGCCGGGCGAGGCGGCGGACCCAGCGGGCGGAGCCGGGGCTTCCGATCTCCTCGTCGCCGGTGACGAGGACGGCCGGCTCGACGTCGGGCACGAGCCCGAGCTCGTCGAGGACGGTGAAGGCGAAGAGCATCTGGACGAGGCCCGCCTTCATGTCGAACACGCCCGGGCCGTGCATCCGCCCCCCGTCGGTCCGGACGGGCATGCTCTCGAGGGTGCCCGCCGGCCAGACCGTGTCCAGGTGGCCGAGCAGGAGCTGGGCTTGCCCGTCCCCCTGCCCGGTGCGGGCGAAGAGGTGCCCGCCGGTGTCCGGGGACGGGGCCGGGATCCCGCGGGTCCTGAACCCCCGGTCGCGTAGCTCGCCGGCGAGCAGGTCCCGGAGGGGGCCGTGGGTCCCCGGGTCCCGGCTCGGCGTCTCGATCTCCGCCAGCGTCCGCAGGAGCCGGGTCATCTCGCCCTGGCGCTCCCGGAGGCGCGTCAGCACCTCGGCGGGGTCGAGCTCCCGGCTCGGTCCGGTCGTCATCTGATCTCTCCTCCGGGTGCACACATACGCCGACGGGCCCCGGGGCTCTGCGCCCCGCGGGCCCGCCGGTCGAGGCTCGCCGAACGGGGCCGGGCGGTCACATCATCCCGCCCATGCCGCCTCCGGCCGGCATCCCGCCGCCTCCGGGCATGCCGCCGCCGGGGCCGCCCGGGCCGCCGGGCGCGCCCTGCGGGCCGCCGTCGCCGTCGCCCTCCTCGGGGATGTCCACGACCAGCGACTCGGTCGTGAGCAGGAGGCCGGCGATGGAGGCCGCGTGCTGGAGGGCCGTGCGCACGACCATCGTCGGGTCGATGACGCCGGCTTCCACGAGGTCCTCGTACTCGCCGGTGTCGGCGTTGAAGCCGAAGGTGGCGTCGTCGGCCTCCCGGATCCGCTCGATGACCAGCGAGCCCTCGGCGCCGGCGTTGTCGGCGATCTGCCGGGTCGGCGCCTCGAGCGCCCGCCGGACGAGGTTCACGCCGATGGCCTCGTCCTCGTCGTCGACCTCGACCTCGTCGAGGGCCTTCTGGGCCTGGAGGAAGGGCACCCCGCCGCCGGGCACGATGCCCTCGGCGACGGCCGCGCGGGTGGCGTGCAGGGCGTCCTCGACGCGGGCCTTCTTCTCGTCCATCTCGGTCTCGGTGGCCGCGCCGACCTTGAGGACCGCCACGCCCCCGGCGAGCCGGGCGAGCCGCTCCTGCAGCTTCTCGCGGTCGTAGTCGGAGTCGGCGGCGTCGATCTCGGTGCGGATCTCCTGGATCCGGCCCTTGATGTCCTCCTCGGCGCCCTTGCCGTCGACGATCGTGGTCTCGTCCTCGTCGACCACGATCCGGCCGGCCTCGCCGAGGTCCTGGAGGGTGGTGTTCTCGAGCTGGCGGCCGAGCTCCTCGCTGATGAAGGTGGCGCCGGTGAGGACGGCGATGTCGCGCAGGTTCTGCTGCTGACGGTCGCCGAAGCCCGGTGCCTTCACCGCGCACACGTCCAGCGTGCCGCGGATCTTGTTCACCACCAGCGTCGCCAGCGCCTCGTCCTCCACGTCGTCGGCGATGACGAGCAGCGGCTTGCCGGACTGCTGGACCTGCTCGAGCAGCGGCAGCAGGTCGTTCATGCGGGAGATCGTGTCGTCGTGGACGAGCACCAGCGCGTCCTGGAGGACGGCCTCCCGCGCCTCGGCGTCGGTCACGAAGTGGGGGGAGAGGTAGCCGCGGTCGAACTGCATCCCCTCCACCGTGTCGAGGACCGTGTCCAGGCCGCGGCCCTCCTCGACGGTGATGACGCCGTCCTTGCCGACCTTCTCCATCGCCTCGGCCAGCAGCTCCCCGATCTCGGCGTCGTTGTTGGCCGAGATCGTCGCCACCTGGGCGATCTCCTCGCGGCTGACCGTGGGCGTGGAGAGGGACCGGAACTCACGGACGGCGCGGTCGACGGCGGCGTCGATGCCCTTCTTGAGCGAGGTGGGGGCGACGCCGGCGCTGACGCTCTTGAGGCCCTCGTTGTAGATGGCCTGCGCGAGGACGGTGGCGGTCGTGGTGCCGTCCCCGGCCTCGTCGGAGGTCTTGCTGGCGACCTCGCGCACCATCCGGGCGCCGAGGTCCTCCATCTTCTCCTCGAGCTCGATCTCCTCGGCGACCGTCACGCCGTCCTTCGTGATCGTGGGGCCGCCGAAGCCCTTCTCGAGGACGACGTTCCGCCCCCGCGGGCCGAGGGTCACCTTGACCGCCTCGGCCAGCTTGTCGATGCCGTCTCCCAGCTTCTGACGCGCCTCGCTGTCGAACTCGAGCTCCTTGGCCATGGTCGTCTCGCTCCCGGGTGTCTATGGATGTCTGCTCGGATGACTCGCGATGTCGAGCGACGTTCGCGCGGCGGGGCCGGGGAGGCGCCCCGGCGTCCTCCGTGGGCCGTGTAAAAGCAATCCGTGTGCCGACGTCGAGCCTCGGGCGACGCCGGTTTCCGGGCTCGGGGCCGCCGGCGTATCTTCGCCGTCCCGGGTCGCCGGGAGCGGAGGGGCCGGCCGGACGGGTCGACGACGGGAGGTCACGGTCGAGGTGGCACGGACACAGGTGGCGATCGTGGGCGCCGGCGTCTCCGGCCTGGCCCTCGACCGCGAGCTCCACCGCCGGGGGGTCGACACCCTCGTGCTGGAGGCGGCCGGCCGGGCGGGCGGGGTGGTCCGGTCGCTCCGGAGGGAGGGACGGGTGCTGGACGCCGGCCCCCAGCGCACCCGCCTCGTGCCCGAGGTCGAGGCGCTGATCCGGGAGCTGGGGCTCGGGGACCGGGTCGTCGCCGCTCCGCGCGACCTGCCGCTCTTCGTCCACCGCGACGGCCGCCTCCGCCGGGTGCCGTTCTCGCTGCGGGGGTTCGTCGCCACCGACCTCCTCTCGGCCCGCGGCAAGCTGCGGATGCTCGCCGAGCCGGTGCTCCCCTCGGCCCGGGGGGAGCCGGCCCCCGGGGAGACGGTGGCGTCGTACGTGACGCGGACGCTGGGGCGGGAGGCCTACCTCCACCTGGTCGGGCCGCTCTACGGCGGCATCCACGGCTCGGACCCCGCCGAGATGCCCGTCGAGCACAGCCTGGCGCCGGCCCTGCGCCGGATGGGCGCGGGCGGCCGAAGCCTCGTGCTCGCGGCGGCCCGGTGGATGGCCTCGGGGAAGGGGACCCCGCCGGCGGTCAGCTTCGCGGACGGGATGGCCGAGCTGACCGACGCCCTGCGGGCCGAGGCCGGCGACCGGGTGCGGCTCTCGCGCCCGGCGACCGCCGTCCGCCCCGTCGAGAGCGCCCCGCCGGGGGGACCGGGGTGGAGGGTGGCGACCGACGAGGGGGAGGTCCGGGCCCGCCGGGTCGTGCTCACCTGCCCCGCGGACGAGGCCGGCCGGCTCCTGGCCGACGGGGCGCCGGAGGCCGCCGAACGCCTGGGCCGGCTCCGCTACAACCGGCTCGCCGTCGTCCATCTCCACGGGGACTGCGGCCTGGAGGGCTTCGGCTACCAGATGGCCCTGACGGAGGAGACGGCCACCCGGGGCGTCACCTGGAACGACGCCCTCTTCGACCGGGACGGGGTCCACACCGCCTACCTCGGCGGCGCGGTACGGGACGACGTACTCGAGCGCACGGACCGGGAGATCGGCGAGCTGGCGCGGCGCGAGTTCCGCGACGTCACCGGCTGCGAGGCCCGGGTGCTCCGGGTCGGCCGGACGAGGATGCCGGCCCGGGACCGGAGCTGGAGG
>CAYZLN010000073.1:0-2394 GCA_964479295.1 uncultured Gemmatimonadota bacterium | reverse complement strand
AGGGCGGGCCGCCGGGCTACCCCACCTCCGGCCCGTTGAGGCAGCGGGTGGCCGGCGTGGGGCGGCACCGGCAGCGGTGCAGCCGGAGGTCCCGGTCCTCCCCGTCGAGCGCCGCCTCCACGAGGTCGGCCAGCACGCCCGGGAACCGCTCGTCGTCGTGCGGGACGGGCACCCGGTGGAAGCCGAGGCCCCGCGCCTCGGCCTCCTCGCGCAGGTCGACGTCGAGCTCGGCCAGGGTCTCGGACTGCTCGTGCATGAAGCTCACCGGGTCCACCACGATCCGGTCGGCCTCGACGGCCTCGACCACGTCCTCGACGTCGGGCTCGGTCCAGGCGACGTCGCGGTTCGCGTGGTTCTGGTAGCCGAGCCCGTAGTCGTCGACCCCGAGGGCGTCGGCCATCGCCTCGCAGTGGTCGTGGACGTAGGCCCGGTACCGGTTGCCCTCCTCCAGGTAGCGGATCGGCGTCCCGTGGGCCGAGAAGACGAGCCGCGTGCCGGGGTCGTCCAGGTCCAGCCCCTCGGCGTCGACGAAGGCGTCCACGGCGTCGGCCCGGAGGTTCAGGTACCCCGGGTGCCGGTGCCAGCCCGCGATCTCGTCGACCTCCGCGTCCCAGCCCATCTCCGCCACGGCCCTCGCCAGCTCCCGCAGCGCCGCCACGGTCGTCGAGGCGCCGCAGAGGGGGTAGACCGGGAGGGCGACCACCCGTTCCGCCCCCTCCTCCCGGGCCCGCTCGGCGGCGTCGCGGATGAAGGGCTCGGTGAACTGCATCCCCGTGAACACCCGCGCGTCCCGGCCCCGCGCCCGGAGCTCCTCCTCCAGGGAGTCGGCGTGGCCGGCCGCCTGCTCGTTGAGGGGCGACCCCCCGATCTCCCGGTACTCCTCCATCAGGCCCGGCGCCCGGCGCTCGGCGAGCTCGCGGCTGCGGGCCTCGAGCGCCTCCCGGTCGTCGAAGTCCTCCAGCGAGGCGTTGGCCCTGAAGATCCGCTCCAGGAAGGGGACCACCTCGTCGGAGTCGGGCTCGGCCGGCTCGC
Source organism: uncultured Gemmatimonadota bacterium (assembly GCA_964479295.1). GTDB lineage: Bacteria > Gemmatimonadota > Gemmatimonadetes > Palauibacterales > Palauibacteraceae > CAYVFM01. The sequence goes on along the minus strand of CAYZLN010000073.1, from coordinate 1,362 downwards.
CGAAGTTCAGGGTGATGACGGCGGTCGTCATGCTGATGCGGATCTCCCGTGTTCGTGGACCGTCTCGGCCACCGCGCGGAGCACCGCGGGGTCCGTCCCGGGCAGGACGCCGTGGCCGAGGTTGAAGACGTGGCCGGGCCGGCCGTCGACGCGGCGCAGGATCTCCCGGGTCTTGCGCACCGCCGTCTCCCGCCCGGCCAGCAGCGCGGCGGGGTCGAGGTTGCCCTGGATCGCGCGGTCGCGGCCGACGGCCTCCCAGGCCTCGTCGATGGGCGCCCGCCAGTCGACCCCCATGGCGTCGCCGCCGGCCTCGGCCAGAAGCGGCAGCAGACGGGGGTTGCCCGTGGCGAAGTGGACGCTCGGGACGCCCTCCTCCTCGAGGCGCCGGAAGAGCGCCCGGGAGTGCGGGAGGACGTGCTCGCGGTAGTCCTCGGGCGCCAGCGTCCCGGCCCACGAGTCGAACACCTGCACCACGGAGGCCCCGGCCTCGTGCTGCGCGACGGCGAACTCCGCCTGGTGCTCCGCCCAGAACGACGCCAGCCGCTCCCAGGCCGCGGGCTCGCGCCAGAGGAAGGCCTTGGTCTCCTCGAGCCGCTTCGACCGGGGGCCGTGGACGAGGTAGGAGCAGAGCGTCAGCGGGGCCCCCACGAAGCCGACGATCGGGACGTCGAGCCGCCGGCGCAGGATGCGGATCTGCTCCAGGATCCACCCCATCTCCTCCCGCGGGTCGAAGGGCCGCAGGCGGTCGACGTCCTCCGGTCGGGTCACGGGGCGGTCGACCACCGGCCCCACGCCGGCGCGCATCTCGACCTCGAGCCCCGCCCCCAGGAAGGGGGTCGACAGGTCGTTGTAGAGGACGCACGCGTCCACCGGGAAGTAGTCGAGCGGAAGGGCCGTGATCTCGGCCGCGGCCTCGGGGTCGCGGAGGATCTCGAACATGCCCCGGCCGGAGCGGATCTCGCGGTAGCGGGGGAGGGCCCGGCCGGCCTGGCGCATGAACCAGACGGGCGTGCGGTCGACGGGCTCGCGGCGGAGGGCGCGCAGCAGGCGGTCGTTCTCCATGGCCCGGGAAGGTAGGGGCGGCTCAGCCTCCCGCGCCAGGCGTCCGACCGCTTTGCGGTCGGCGGGGATCCGGGCTAAGGTTCGGACGTCCGGCCGCCGCCGGTCGCCGGTCCTCCCGCTCCGCCTGTGCTCCCCGTCGAGAGGTTCGCGATGGCGACGACGTCGACACGGAACGCGTGCACGGCGCGCCTCGTGCGCGCCGCGGCAGCGGCGGCCGTGGCCGCGCTGGCGGGCCTGGCTCCCCGGGCCGGGGGGGACGGGGAGGTCGGCCCGGCGGGAGCGCACGCGGGCCCGGCGTTC
>CAYZLN010000072.1:0-8403 GCA_964479295.1 uncultured Gemmatimonadota bacterium | reverse complement strand
TCTTGCGGATCTTCGCCCAGGTCGAGCCCAGGTGCACCCAGCGGCCGGACGGTCGTCCCGAGATCGTGGCCTCCGCCATCGCGTCGACGAAGCCCGCCGGATCGCGGAACGGGGGCACCCGGACCCGCCCGCGGCCGATCTCGGCGAGCAGGTGCGCGTCGCTGCCCGCGCCCACCGGCAGCCCCCGGGCCTCGGCCCACGCCCGGGCCCGCCGGTTGGCCGCCGCGTCGTGCACCCGGGCGTTGAAGCCCTCCACGACGTCGACGCAGTCGGACAGCCCGTCGAGCACCTCCGGGCTCGCCCCCCGCCGCCCGTCGAAGGGATGGGGGAGGTAGGTCACGCCCCCCTGGGCGTGGATGGCGTCGGCCACCTCGCGGAACGGCCATCCCGGCTGGATGCGTCGATGGAGGAAGAGGCCCACCAGGTCCAGGCCCTCCGCGGTGCGCACCTCCTCGCCCACGATCACCAGCTCGGCGTCGATCTGCCGCGCGTCGAGGGCGCCCTCGATCTCGTCGTGGTCGGTGACGGCGATGCGGTCCAGACCCTCCTCCCGGGCCCGCTCGACCACCTCGCCGGGGTCGGCCAGGCAGTCGTGGGAGGCGGAGGTGTGGGCGTGGAGGTCCACCTCCCAGATCGTCCCGCCGGCCGTCTGCGCGCCGGCGTCGTCCGGCTCGCCGTCGCCAGGGCCCGATCGCCCCCGCCCGCCGGTCACGTTCCGCCCCCCTCGCCGGCGATCCGCTCCCAGACCCGGCGGGCCGCCTCCTCGAGCTCGGCGAGCGAGCCCCCGTTCTCGATCACGAAGTCGGCCGCCTCGCGCTTGCGGTCCCCGGGCCACTGGGCCGCCTCGATGGCCTCGAAGGTCCCGGCGTCGACCCCCCGCTCCTCGGCCACGCGCCGGCGGCGCACCGGCCTCGGGGCGTCGACGGTCACCACGACGTCGAACTCGTCCTCCATCCCCTTCTCCAGCAGAAGGGGGATCTCGCCGACCACCACGTCGGCTCCGGCTTCCCGGGCCTCCGCCATCCGCTCGTCCCGCAGCCGCCGGACCTCGGGGTGGACGATCTCCTCGAGGCGCCGCCGGGCCTCGGCGTCGCCGAAGACACGGCTCCGCATCTCCTCCCGGTCCAGCCCGCCGGCGTCGTCGAGCACCCCGTCGCCCCACTCGTCGCGGATCGCCTCGAGCGCCGGGCTCCCCGGCTCCACCGCCTCCCGGGCCAGCTCGTCGGCGTCGATCCGCCAGGCGCCCCACTGCTCGAAGAGGTCGGCCACGGTGCTCTTCCCCGCCCCCAGCGTGCCGGTGAGGCCGATCCGGATCACGTCTCCCCCCCGGCGTCCCCGGACGTCGGGGACGCGATGATCCCCTCCGGCTCGAAGCCCTCCACCCCCAGCTCGGCCCGCAGGTCGGAGAACACGCCCTCCACCAGCTCGTCGATCCCGGTGTCGGAGAGGCTGCCGACCGGGATCTGCGCCCCGGCCAGCATGCCGTGCCCGCCCGCGGAGCCCCGGTCCCCCACGGTCCGTCGGACCAGCCGGCCGGCGTGGGCGTCGGGGCGGTAGGTCCGGACCGAGAGCAGCAGGTCGTCGTGGTACCGCCCCGAGGCCGCCGTCCACTCCACCCCCTCCACCCGCATGAAGAGGTCGGCCACCTCGGCGACCATGTCCGGGTACTCGAGCCGTCCCATCGGGACGCAGATCACCCCCCCGTAGCGCCGGGCCACCTCCAGCGCCTCGTGGATGGACCGGAAGTAGCTGGCCGGGACCCGGGCGTGGCGGATGCGGGCGATCGCCCCGGGGTCGCACCGGGGATACAGGAAGATGCTGGCGTCGACGTCGGCCCCGGCGGCGTCCCGGCCCAGGTCCATCGTCTCGGACTGGATGCCGTAGAAGAGGGCGGTGGCGAGGCCCGGGGGCGGCTCGAGCCCCGCCGCCCGGAGGTACTCGACCAGGATCGAGCAGCTCGCGCCGTACGCGGGCCGCACGTCGACGAAGGTGGCGGCGCCCGTCTCGGACCGGAGCGGGTGGTGGTCCACGACCACGTTGGCGATCCGCCCCTCCGGCAGGGAGTTGTTCCCCGTACGGGGCTGGGTGTCCACCAGGGCCACGGGCGGGCCGCCCCGGAGGTCCGTCGCCCCGGCCCGCCGGAAGGGGACGCCCAGCTCGTCGATGAGCGCCCGGTTCTCGGCCCGGCCGACGATCCCCCCGAAGACGAGGGTCGCGGCGGCGCCGGCCGTCTCCTCGAGCAGGAACGCCAGGGCGGCGGCCGAGGCCAGGGCGTCGGGGTCGGGGTTGTCGTGCGTGAGCACCACGACCTCGCCGGCGTCCTCGACGGCGGCGAGGAGGTTGGCGAGGTTCACGGCCTGGTCCGCCGCCGGGTCGGCGGGCGTCAGCGGCCCGCTTCCCTCCGGACGCGGGGCGGGCTCGCCGTCCGCGGTGTCCTCACCCGGCGGGGCGGGCTTCCCCCGGGAACCGTCTGCGGGGCTCACCGGTCAGTCCGAGCAGTCGCCGTGGGGATAGGGATGGCCGCAGTTGGGGCAGTGCCCCCCCTTGCAGCCCATCTGCCGCAGCGGGAGCGGCACCCCGCACCGGAGGCAGGGCTCCCGCGGCCCGTCGTCCGCGCCGTCGTCGTCCCCGGCCGGGGACGCGAGGGCGTCCCCGAGGTCCCCGGCGGGGGGGGGCTCGCCCGCCCTCACGGGCCGGCCCGCCCGCCCCCGGGCCGCGCGCCGGCCAGGAACGGGTTCGTGCGCGCCTCCCGCTCCACCGTGGTCTTCGGGCCGTGGCCCGGCCACAGCACCGTCCCGGCGGGAAGGCCGAGGATCTGCTCCCGGATCGACGAAAGGAGGGTGTCGCCGTCGCCGCCCGGGAGGTCGACCCTCCCGACCGAGCCGGCGAAGACGCAGTCGCCGACGAAGGCGTGTCCGTCGCCGACGAAGACGACGCCGCCGGGGGAGTGCCCGGGGGCGTGGCGCACCTCGAGCTCGATCCCCGCCTCCCGGACGGTCTGTCCGTGGGTCAGCTCCCGGTCCGGGGGCGGGGGCTGGGCGATCTCGAGGCCCCAGGCCGCCGCGTGCTCGGGCGCCCCGTCGTAGAGGGTGCGGTCGTCGGGGTGGAGGTGGACCGGGACGTCGAACTCCCGGACGAGGGCGGCGACCGCGCCCACGTGGTCCATGTGGCCGTGGGTGAGGAGGATCGCCGTCGGCTCCGCCCCCCACTCGTCGAGGGCGGAGACGATCCGGCCGGCCTCGGCGCCGGGGTCGACGACCACCGCGCGGGAGGCGCCCGGGAGCCGGGCGAGGTAGCAGTTGGACTCCACGGGCCCCACCGTGAGGCCCCGGACGTCGATGTCGCTCTGGCTCATCTCCACCTCCGCGTGCTCGGGTCCCCCGACCGGGGGCGTGCGACCCGGCGACCGGAGAGGGCGGGTCGGCGCGCGGTCCTCGCGGCACGGCGCCGGGGGACCTCCGTCGCCGCGCCGGGGGCGACGTGCCCCGCCGCGCGTCTCCGGACCGCGACGACGGTCCTCCCTCCCCGCGGGGTGCCCCCACGTGGGACGAGGCCCGCACATCGCGGGCCTCGGGACGAGAGCGGCGTCGCGGCGGGGGGATCCGCCGGCTCAGTCAGACGGCGAAGGAGCTCCCGCAGCCGCAGCCGCCGGACGCGTTGGGGTTGTCGAAGGTGAACCCGGAGCCCTGGAAGCTCGTCTCGTAGCCGATGTGCGTGCCGGCGAGGTACTGGGCGCTGAACGGGTCCACGAAGAGCCTGATGCCCCGCGACTCGACGACCATGTCGTCCTCCTCGCCCCCGTCCTCGAGGGTGAGGCTGTACTCGAACCCCGAGCATCCCCCCGGGACGACGGCGACGCGGAGGCCGGCGACGTCGCCGTCCACGTCCTGTCGGTCGACGAAGTCGCGGACCTCCTCGGCCGCCACCTCGGAGAGCGTGATCGTGACCTCGTCGTCGGCAGTCTCTCGGGTCGTCTGCGCCATCCTCGTCTCCACCACCGGTCGTCCTGGGGTTCCAGGCTCCGACGGGACGGTACCCGTCCGTGCAGGCCCGGGTCCATGCTAGACTGCACGGGCGGCCGCCGCAAGCGGGTTCACCCGCCCCGCGGCGGGGGGCCCCGCGCGAGGACGCGGGGGATCAGGCGCCGGCGGCCCGGGCCGAGGCCCTGGCCTCCCGGCCGTCGGCCTCCTCCTCGCGCTCCGCCTCCCGCAGCTCGGTCAGGTACTCCTCGGCGGCGAACACCGCCGTGGTGGCGTCGCCCACGGCCGTGGTGATCTGGCGGACGAGCTGCGACCGGACGTCGCCGGCGACGAAGAGCCCCGGGATCGACGTCCGCATGTCCCGGTCCGTGACGAGGTGGCCGCCGGCGTCGTGCTCGACGTGCTCCTCCAGGATGTCGGCGTTGGGGTCGAAGCCGACGAAGATGAAGACGCCGGTCACCTCCAGCTCGTCCGTCTCGTCGAGCTCCTCGATCCCGTAGTCCTCCGTCGTCCGCACCTTCCGGAGCTTCAGCGACGTGACGCCCTCCCCGTCGCCCCGGATCTCCTCGACGACGGTGTTCCAGGTGATCTCGGCCTCGCCCTGCTCGACCTTCTCGCGCAGCCGCTTCTCGAGCACCGCCTGGGCGCTGAACTCGTCCCGCCGGTGGATGACGTGGACCTTCTCGGCGTATCGCGTGAGGAAGGTGCCCTCCTCGACGGCCGAGTCGCCGCCGCCCACGACGGCGATCGTCTCGCCCTTGAAGAAGGCGCCGTCGCAGATGGCGCAGTAGCTCACGCCCTTCCCCTGGTACTCCTCCTCGCCGGGGACGCCGAGGCGGCGAGGCTCCCCGCCGGCCGTGAAGATCACCGCCGGGGACCGGTAGACGTCCCCGCCGGCCGTCTCCACCACGAAGCGGTCCGCGTCGTCGCGACGGACGGCGGTCACCTCGGCCCGGGTGACCCCCACCCCGAAGCGCTCGGCGTGCTCGGCCATCTCCTGGGCCATCTCCATGCCGTCCCACTCCTGCATGCCCGGGTAGTCGTCCACCATGTCCGTCAGCAGGAGCTGGCCGCCGGGCATGCCCTTCTCGAGCAGGACGGCGTCCAGCTCCGACCGCCCGGCGTAGAGAGCGGCGCACAGGCCCGCCGGGCCCGCCCCGACGATGATCAGCTCGTGCTCGCTCGTCGCCATCCTCGTCCTCTCGATCTGCAGGTTCGCGGTCTCGGCGCCGGACGCGACGGTCCGACGGGGGGGCGCGGCGGCGCGCCTCCCGTCCGGACGCCGACGGTCCGCCCGCGCCCGTCGGTCACGACGCCCCGGCCGGGTCCGTCGGCCGCCCGGCCCGGTCGCGGACGGCCTCCATCCACGCCATCGGCACGTCCTCGCTCCCCGGCTCCGGCCGGCGCGAGTCGGGGCCGTGCCAGTCCGACCCGCCCGTCCGGAGGAGGTCGTGCTCGAGGGCGAGGTCGGCGAGCCGGCGGCGGACCTTCGGGTCGTTCCGGGGGTGTCTGACCTCTACCCCGTCGAGCCCCTCGTCGATCCAGCGCCGGATCGTGTCGGGCTCGTGGGTCCATCCCGGGTGAGCGAGCACGGCCACCCCGCCGGCCCGGTGGACCTTCTCGAAGACAGAGGCGGGCGGCGTCGGCCGCTTCTCCACGTAGGCCGGCCCGTCCCGGCCCAGGTAGTCCCGGAAGACCGTCCGCTCGTCGGGCAACAGCCCCTCCTCGACCAGCGCCCGGGAGACGTGCGCCCGGGTGGGCACGCCGTCGCCGGCCTGCCGCTCCACCGCCTCGTACTCCAGCGGGATCCCCAGCTCGCGGAACCGCTCCGCGATGGCCCGGGCCCGGCGGATCCTGTCCTCGCGGTACTCCCGGAAGAACTCCTTCAGGCCGGGGTCCGTCGGGTCGAAGCCGTAGGCGAGCACGTGCACCGACCGTCCGGGCTCGTTGGCCGACAGCTCGGCCCCCACGAGGAACCGGAGCCCCCGGCGCCGCGCCTCCTCGGCCGCCTCCTCGAGCCCGTCCACCGTGTCGTGGTCCGTCAGGGCCATCCCCGCCAGCCCCGCCTCGTCCACCCGTCGCACCACTTCGGCGGGCGCGAGGGTCCCGTCGGACGCGGTGGAGTGGAGATGGAGGTCGACGTGGTCGGTCACGGTCCTCTCGACGGGCTGGATGGCGGATCGGTTGCCGGCGTCGACGGGGCCGCCGTCGCCCCCCGGGGCGCCCGGCGGTCGCGGGCCCGGCCGCCCGCCGATCCGGGGCGGGCGGTCGCGGGCTCAGGCGTAGCTGTGGGGAAACCCCATGGAGCTCCCGTTCCGGAACATCTCCCGCAATTCCTGATCCGAGAGCGACCCCAGCGGGTCGTCCCCCGAGAGACGCGCCGCGTCCACCTCCACGACCCGGTAGGGGCGCTGGTCGCAGGTGACGGGGAAGAACACCACGGCCTGCTTCCCGGGGCCGGAGCGCTGCCGGCTCGGGCTGACCTTCCAGCGGTCTCCGTCGATGCGGATGTGTCTCTCGTCCATGAGCGTGCTCCCGGTCCTGTCGGTCGGGGCGTCCGGCTACAGCCGCTCCACCGAAATGGCCGCGGCCAGCGTCTCGTCCACGCGGTGCTCCTCGCCGCCCACCCGCACGGCGAGGCCCTCGGCCGGGTCGTCCCCCTCCTCGGCGCACACGACCACGCGCGTTCCCGGAACGAGGCCCAGGGCCCCCGCCCGGCGGAGCTTCTCGGGGTCCTCGTCCGCGACCTCCCGGACCACCGCCGGGATCTCGCGCTGCACCTCGGTGAGACGCACGGAGGTGCGCTCCTGGATCTCGCCCTCGGCGCTGGGGATGGGCGACCCGTGGGGATCGTAGGCGGGCTCCCCCATCGCGCGGGCCATCCGGTCGACCAGCTCGTCCGAGGCCGCGTGCTCCAGCCTCTCCGCTTCCTCGTGCACGCCGTCCCAGGTGTACCCCAGCTTCTCGATGAGGAACGACTCGATCACCCGGTGGCGACGGATGATCCGGAGGGCCTCCCCTTCCCCGTCCGACGTGAGCCGGACGCCGTAGTAGGGGCGGTGCTCGACGAGCCCCTGGTCGGCCAGGCTCTTCACCATGTTGGTGACCGACGCGGCCGACCGTCCGAGCTCGGCCGCCAGCGCGGAGGTGGCGACCGGGCTGCCGGGGCCCTCGAGCTTGTAGATCGCCTTGAGGTAGTCCTCGGCCGCACGGGTGGGCTCCGGCCCGGCCACCTCCCGGTCCGGGGGCTTCATATCAGCACGGGTCGGAGGGGACGGTTCGGGGACGGCGCCGCGTCCCGGGAGGCGGGACGAACACTCAGGCCGGCAGGAACGAGACCCCGGCCTCCAGCCCGGCCAGCGCCGTGGCCACGAGCTCGGCGGTGTGCTCCACGTCCTCGGCGGCCACCATCTGGTTCGGGGTGTGCATGTACCGGTTCGGGATCGAGACCACGGCGGTGGCGACCCCGCTCCTCGAGGTGTAGATGGAGTCGGCGTCGGTGCCCGTCGAGGAGGGCGCGGCCAGGACCTGGTAGGGGACGTCGGCCTCCTCGGCCGCGGCCGCGAGCCGCTCGTAGAGCACCGGGTTGACCACCGCCCCCCGGCTGAGGACCGGCCCTCCGCCGAGCTCGACGGTCCCGTGCTCCTTCTCGCTCACGGTGGGGTGGTCTGTGGCGTGGGTCACGTCGATCGCCACGGCGGCGTCCGGCTCGAGCCCGAAGGTGCTGGTCCTCGCCCCTCCCCCGGACTTGTAGCCGATCTCCTCCTGCGTGGTCCCCACGGCGACGACGTGGGCGTCGGCGTCCTTCTGTCCGGCCCTCCGCAGCGCCTCCAGGGCCACCAGGGCGCCGATCCGGTCGTCGATCGAGCGGGCGGCCAGCCGCCCGTTCCGCATCTCCAGGACGTCGGAGCGGATGACCGCCACGTCGCCGACCTCGACGTGCTCCCGGGCCTCCTCGCGGTCCTCGGCGCCGATGTCGATCCACAGGTCCTTCATCTCGACCGCCTTCTTCCGCTCGTCGCGGTCGATGAGGTGGACGGCGCGGCGGCCCACGACGCCGTCCACGGTCTCCCCGTCCGAGAGGATCGTCACCCGCTGGCCCACCAGGACCTGGGGGTCCCATCCCCCCACCGCCTGCACGGAGAGGTAGCCGTCCTCGTCCACGTGGTTGACCATGAGGCCGATCTCGTCCAGGTGGCCCGCCAGCATGACCCGGGGCTCGCCGCCCCGCCCCAGCTCGGCGAAGGCGTTCCCGTGGACGTCGGACCAGACCCGGTCGGCGAAGCCCCCGGCCTCCTCGCGCCACGTCCCCGCCGGCAGCGTCTCGTGGCCCGACGGGCCCTTCGCGTCCAGCAGGCGTGTCAGGAAGTCCTTCGTCTCGTCGTCCATGTCGCTCCGTGGTTCAGGCGATCGGGACGCGGCC
>CAYZLN010000071.1:5582-8404 GCA_964479295.1 uncultured Gemmatimonadota bacterium | reverse complement strand
GCCCGCGCTGGCACGCTTCGGGCATGGCTTGCATCCTCCCCCTCCGCCGTCGCGCCGAACGCCGGCCCCGGGGAGGGAGGACGGACGCCGGATCGCGGCGCCGTCCCGCCGATCCCGACGAACCGGAGACACGCATGGCCACGACCGAGACCGACACCACGACGCGACGTCCCGCGCTGGACGACCTCCACCTGGCGCCGGGCAAGAAGGCCCGGCTGCACGAGATGCTGCGCGACCACGGGGTGGGGAACGGGACGCTGCTGGTGCTCCCCATCGACCACGGCCTGGAGCACGGCCCCGTCGACTTCCTGGACGCCCCCTGGGCGGCCGACCCGCACCACCAGTTCGAGCTGGCCACCCGGGGCGGCTACAACGCCATCGCCTGCCAGATCGGCTTCGCGAGGCGGTACTTCCCGGAGTACGCCGGCGAGGTGCCGCTGGTGCTCAAGCTGAACGGCAAGACCAACGTCCCGCCGGACGACGAGGCCCACTCCCCGCTCAACGCCAGCGTGGAGGACGCCGTGCGGCTCGGCGCCCACGCGGTCGGCTACACCCTCTACGTCGGCTCGCCCCTCCAGTCGCGACACCACGAGGACCTCGCGGAGGTCCGCGCCGACTGCGACCGCTACGGGATGCCCCTGGTGGTGTGGGCCTACCCCCGGGGCTCGGCGATCGAGGCGAAGGGCGGCCGCGACTCCCTGTACGCCGTCGACTACGCCGCGCGGGTGGCCATGGAGCTGGGCGCCGACGTCGTGAAGCTGAACGTCCCCGAGAAGAGCGAGAAGGACGAGCTCATGCCGCCGGCGTACCGTCAGCTCGAGTGGGACTGGGCCGAGGGGGCCCGCCGGGTGACGGCGTCGGCGCAGAACACCCTCGTGCTCTTCTCCGGCGGCAGCAAGGAGAGCGAGCGGGACCTGCTCGAGAAGGCGCGCACGGTGATGGACGCCGGCGCCACCGGGCTGATCTTCGGCCGGAACATGTGGCAGCGTCCCCTGGACGAGGCGCTGGAGATCACCCGGAAGGTCAAGGAGCTGTTCGAGGACTACGGGACGTGACGAAGGAGAAGGAGATGAACCGACCCGTGGTGGTGGCCCCGTCGGTGCTCGCGGCCGACTACGCCCGCCTCGGCGAGCAGGTGCGGGAAGCCGAGGAGGCCGGCGCGGAGTGGTTCCAGGTGGACGTCATGGACGGCCACTTCGTCCCCAACCTGAGCATCGGGCTGCCGGTGCAGAAGTCCCTGCGCCGGATCACCGACGCGTTCCTGGACGTCCACCTGATGATCGACAACCCCGAGGAGTTCCTCGGGCCCTTCGCCGAGGCGGGCGCCGACCTGATCACGATCCACCAGGAAGTGGCGCCCCACCTCCACCGGGACGTCCACGAGATCCGGCGCCTGGGCGCCCGGGCCGGGGTCGCGATCAACCCCTCGACGCCCGCCTCGACGCTCTCGGAGATCCTCCCCTTCCTGGACCTGGTGCTGGTGATGACGGTGAACCCGGGCTTCGGCGGCCAGGAGTTCATCCGGTCCGCCCTTCGCAAGGTGACGCAGGTCAGGCGGATGGCCGCCGAGCGGGGGCTCGACGGGCTCCGCGTCCAGGTGGACGGCGGCGTCGACCCGGAGACGGCCCCTCTGGCCGTCGACGCCGGCGCCGACGTCCTGGTGGCGGGGTCGGCGATCTTCCGGGGCGAGGGCTCCGTGGCGGAGAGCTACCGGGCCCTGGAGCGGGCCGTCGCCGTCGAGGTCTGAGTCGCCGGGGTCGGGACGCTGCCGGCCCCGGACGCGGACCGAACACGGAGGTGAGCTCCACGCCATGGACGAGCCAGCGGCGGACGACCCCGGCGCGCCCCGCGACGAGGGGGCCGCGAGCTCCCCCGCGGACAGCGGCGGGGCGCGGGCCGGCGCGGCGGGCGACCCGTCCCTCCCGGAGCCCCTCCGGACCCTGGCCTCCCGGATCGGCGACACCCCGCTCCTGCCGCTCCCCTCGCCGCCGGGCGCGGCGCGGGTGCTGGGAAAGGCGGAGTGGATGAACCCGGGCGGCTCGGTGAAGGACCGGCCGGCCCTGGCGATGGTCCGCGAGGCGCTGGCGAGCGGGACGCTGGACGGCCGGCGCCTGCTCGACGCCAGCTCGGGCAACACCGCCATCGCCTACGCCATGCTCGGCGCCGCCGGCGGCTTCGGCGTCACGCTCTGCGTGCCGGGGAGCGCCAGCGACGAGCGGATGCGGACGCTCCGCGCCTACGGGGCCGAGCTCGTCGTCACCGACCCGCTGGAGGGAAGCGACGGCGCCATCCGGGAGGCCCGTCGGCTCGCCGGCGAGCGCCCCGACGACCTCTGGTACGCCGACCAGTACGCCAACCCGGCCAACCCCCGCGCCCATCTCCGTACCACGGCCCCGGAGATCCGGCGGCAGACCGACGGCGAGGTGACCCACGTCGTGGTCGGGCTGGGCACGACGGGCACGGCGATGGGGGTGTCCCGGTACTTCGGCGAGCACGCGCCCGGGGTGCGGGTGGTGGGCGTCGAGCCGGCCGGCGGGCTCCACGGCATCGAGGGGCTCAAGCACCTGGAGACGGCCGAGACGCCCGCCATCTTCGACCCCGACCGCCTCGACGAGCGCCGGCGGGTGGAGACCGAGCGGGCCCAGGAGGGGGCCCGCCGCCTGGCCCGGGAGGCCGGGGTCTTCGCCGGCGTCTCCTCCGGCGCGGCCTGGAGGGTGGCCCGGGACGTGGCCCGGGAGGCCGGCGACGGGACGGTCGTCGCCCTCCTCCCCGACGGCGGCGGCCGCTACCTGAGCGAGACGTGGTGGGACGGATGAGCGGGG
>CAYZLN010000071.1:0-5482 GCA_964479295.1 uncultured Gemmatimonadota bacterium | reverse complement strand
CCCCGACGGCGGCGGCCGCTACCTGAGCGAGACGTGGTGGGACGGATGAGCGGGGAGGACGACGTGTCCCCCGAGGGGGCGGGGTCGCCCGTTGGAGAGGACCGCGCCACCGGCCCGGGGGAACGGGAGCCCGATGGCGGCGACCGCCCCGCGCGGCTGGTCCTCCCGGCCGCGGCGCGGCGCGAGCTCGTCGCCGGGCTCGAGGCGGCGTACCCGGCGGAGGGGTGCGGGGTGCTGCTGGGCGAGGCGGACGGCCCGGATCGGCGGGTCGGGGACGTCCACCCGGCCGAGAACCGGTGGCCCGAAGGGGGCGACCGGGGCGGGCGCTACCTGGTGGACCCCGGCACCCTCCGGAGGCTCATGGACCGGGAGGCCGAGGGCGGGCCGACGATCCTGGGCTTCTACCATTCCCACCCCGACGCCGACCCGGTGCCGTCGGAGACGGACCGCGAGCTCGCCTGGCCCTGGTACCTGTACCTCGTGGTGCCCGTGCGGGAGGGCGAGGCCGGCGAGGGCCGGGCGTGGCAGCTCGACGAGGACGCCGGCGAGCTCCGCGAGCGGCCGGTGGTCGGGGCCGGGCCGGAGGGCGGGGCGACCGGCGGCGACTGAGCGGACCGGGGGCCGCGTCGGCCTCGGACCGAGCAGGCGCCGACGACGGATCGCCGGATCCCGCCCGGCGGCCGGGGAGTACCATACACGCGACCCCGACGCGCATTCGACGACGGAGCCGCACCATGCCGAAGGTCACCATCCACATCCCCACGCCGCTCCGCTCGATGGTCGACGACCGCGAGTCCGTCGAGGTGGAGGCGGCGACCGTGGACGAGGCGCTCGAGCGCCTCACCGAGGAGAACGACGAGCTCCGGGGACGGCTCTACGGCGACGACGGCGAGATCCGGAACTTCGTCAACGTCTACCTGGACGACCGCGACGTCCGCGAGCTCGACGGCGACCCTCCGCTGGAGGACGGGGCGGAGCTCGCCATCGTCCCCTCCATCGCCGGCGGCGCCCGAAGCGCCGCCGCCGGGCGGGCCCTCCCCGAGCTCTCCGGCGAGGAGGTCCGCCGCTACGGACGGCACCTCACCATGCCCGAGGTCGGGCGCGAAGGCCAGCGGAAGCTCAAGTCCGCGCGCGTGCTCATGGTGGGCGCCGGCGGCCTCGGGTCGCCGGTGGGCATGTACCTGGCGGCGGCCGGCGTCGGCCACCTGGGCGTGGTGGACTTCGACGAGGTGGAGTTCAGCAACCTCCACCGGCAGATCCTCCACGACACGCCCTCGGTGGGCCGCCCCAAGCTCGACTCGGCCCGCGAGCGGCTCCGGGCCCTCAACCCCGAGGTCGAGGTGGAGGCCCACGACACGCGCCTCACCTCCGACAACGCCCTGGAGATCCTCGAGGGCTACGACCTCGTCGTCGACGGGAGCGACAACTTCCCCACGCGCTACCTGGTGAACGACGCCAGCGTGCTGGCGGGCGTGCCCAGCGTCTACGGGGCCATCTTCCGCTTCGACGGGCAGGCCTCGGTCTTCGGCACCGAGGACGGCCCCTGCTACCGCTGCCTCTTCCGCGAGCCCCCGCCCCCGGGCCTGGTGCCGAGCTGCGCCGAGGCCGGGGTGCTGGGCGTCCTCCCGGGCATCGTCGGCACCATCCAGGCCACCGAGGCCATCAAGCTGATCCTCGGGAAGGGGACGTCCCTGGCCGGGCGGCTGCTGCTGATCGACGCGCTGGAGATGGAGTTCCGGGAGGTGCAGGTCCGGAAGGACCCCGACTGCCCGGTGTGCGGCGAGGACCCGTCCGTCACCGAGCTGATCGACTACGAGGCGTTCTGCGGGGTCGCCGACGAGGAGGAGGCCGACGACGCCGGCGTGCCCTCGGTCGACGTGCACCGACTCCGGGAGCTGGTCGAGAACGGCCGGGAGGTGCAGATCCTCGACGTGCGCGAGGACCACGAGTGGGAGATCTGCAACCTGGAGGACCTCGGCGCGGTCCGGATCCCACTGGGCGATCTGCCCCAGCACCTCCACGAGCTCGACGAGGACCGGGAGCTCGTCGTCCACTGCCGGACCGGCGGCCGCAGCGCGAAGGCCGTCGAGCTGCTGCGGCAGGCCGGCTTCGACGCGGTGAACCTCGAGGGCGGCATCCAGGCGTGGGCCGACGAGATCGACCCCGAGATGCCGACGTACTAGCGGGCACCCTCGTCCCTCGGCGATAGGTACCGGATATGCGCATCGTCTCGCTGCTGGCCAGCGCCACGGAGATCGTCTGCGAGCTGGGGCTCGAGGACCGGCTGGTGGGGATCTCCCACGAGTGCGACCACCCGCCCGAGGTGCTCGACCGGCCACGGGTCAGCCGCCCCCGCTTCGACCCCGACGGGATGAGCAGCGGCGAGGTCGACCGGGCCGTCCGGCGGGCCATGGAGGAGCACGGCTCGGTCTACGCCGTCGACGCCGACCGGATGGCCGACCTCGACCCCGACCTGATCCTCACCCAGGCGGTGTGCGAGGTCTGCGCCGTGCCCACCCTGGGCGTCCGGGAGGTCGTGGACGAGACGGGGCTCGACGCGCGGGTCCTCTCGCTGGACGCCCACACCCTCGGGGAGATCCTGGCCTCGCTGGAGCAGGTCGGCCGTGCGGCCGGGGTCGAGGACCGGGCCCGCGACGCCCGTCGTCGGCTGGAGCGGCGGGTCGAGCGGGTGGGCCGGCGCGTCGAGGAGGCCCAGCGGCCCGGCGTCCTCGGGGTCGAGTGGCTCGACCCGCCCTTCGTGCCGGGCCACTGGGTGCCCGAGATGGTGGAGGCGGCCGGGGCCCGGAACCTGGCCGGGGAGGCCGCCGAGCGCTCCCGGGAGGTCGGCTGGGAGGAGCTGGCCGGGCTCGACCCCGACGCCCTGGTCGTCATGCCCTGCGGGTTCGGCCTGCAGGAGAGCCGGGCCGAGGCCGACGCCTTCGCCGGCCGCCTGAGGGAGGTCGCCCCCCGGGCGACGGAGGAGGGCCGGTCGTGGGTGGTCGACGCCTCCTCCTACTTCAACCGCTCGGGCCCCCGGGTGGTGGACGGCATCGAGATCCTGGCCGGGCTGCTCCACCCCGACCGCGTCGAGGCGCCCCCCGAGGGGACGGCCGAGCGATGGACGCCCACGGACGAGGAGGCCGGGACGGTGGCCGGCGCCGGTCAGTCCTCGAAGTCGACCTGACGGACGGACGCCACGTCGTCGAGCCCCCGGATCTCGCCCAGCACCTCGTCCGGCACCCTTCCGTCCACGGTGACCACGGCCAGCGCGTCGCCGCCGACGTCCCGGCGGGCCTGGTGGTATTCGGCGATGTTCACGCCGGCGTCTCCGAGCCGCGAGCCCACCTCGCCGATCACGCCCGGCACGTCGCGGTTGCGGACGACGAGAACGGCCCGCCGGGGCACGATGTTCACGTGGAAGTCGCCGATCCGGACGACCCGGGGATGGGCGTCCCCGAGGAGCGCGCCGCCCACCGTGGCCTCCGACTCCGTGCCGACGGCGGTGAGCTCGACGTAGTTGGCGTAGTCGGCCACCTCCCGGGTCCGCGTCCGGGTGACCTCCACCCCGCGCTCCTTGGCCAGGTAGAGGGCGTTCACCCGGTTCAGCGGGCGGTCGGTGGTCGGCTGGAGGAAGCCCTCGGCGGCGGTGGCGGCCAGCGGGCGGAGGATCTCCTCGTGGGGCCCGCCGTAGCGCACCCGGAGCTCGCCGATGTTGCCGGCCGAGAGCACCGAGAGGAGGGTGCCGAGGCGGCGGCCGAGGTCGAGGAGCGGCTCGACGCGCGGCTTCTCCGACGGCTCGATCCGGGGCGCGTTCAGCGCCGCGTGGAGGTCGCCGTCCAGGAGCGCGCTGCGGACCGAGGTGGCGATCTCCACCGCCACCTCGCGCTTGGCCTCGTCGGTGGCCGCCCCCAGGTGGGGCGTCATGACCAGGTTCGGCGCCCCCCGGAGGGCGTGGTCCTCGGGCGGGGGCTCCTCGCCGTAGACGTCCAGCGCCGCGCCGGCCAGCTCGCCGGCCTCCAGCGCCCCGGCCAGCGCCTCCTCGTCCACCAGCCCCCCGCGGGCGGCGTTCACCAGGTAGGCGTCGTCGGGCATCAGCGCGAGCTCGTCCGCGCCGATCAGGCCGCGCGTGTCGTCGGTCAGGGGCGCGTGGAGGGTGACGACGTCGCAGCTCGCCAGCAGCTCCTCCAGGTCGAGGAGCTCCACGCCCAGGTCGTCGGCCCGCTCCCGCGGCAGGTACGGGTCGTGGGCCACCGCCTCCATCCCGAAGGCCCGGCCCCGGGCCAGGACCTCCGAGCCGATCCGCCCCGCGCCGACCACGCCCAGGCGCCGGCCGTGGAGCTGCACGCCCCGGAACGCCCCGCGGTCCCATCCGCCCTCCCGGACGTGCCGGTCGGCCCGCGGGATGTGCCGGACGGCCGAGAGGACGAGGCCGAACGCCAGCTCCGCGGTGGAGAGGGTGTTGCCGCCGGGCGCGTTGAGCACGGCGATGCCGCGGCGCGTGGCCTCCTCCATGTCGATGTTGTCCACCCCCACCCCCGCCCGGCCGACGACCTGGAGGGCGTCGGCCGCGTCGAGGAGGTCGGCGTCGACCGTGGTGCCGCTGCGGACGATGAGGGCCGCCGCGCCGGGGAGGGCCTCCTTCAGCGCCTCCCGGGACTCGCCCGCCAGGTCGTCCACGGCCAGGCGCTCCTCGCCGGCCAGCAGCTCCACGCCGGCGGGCGAGATCGCGTCGGCCAGGACGACGCGCCGCGGCTCGGCCCCCGGCTCCCGGTACTCCGTCGCCGCGCTTCCCTCCGTCATGCGGTGACCACCTCCTCGAGGGTCCCGAGCACCGCGTCCAGCTCCTCGACCGTGTGGTCCCCCATGTGGCCGATGCGGACGCTCTCCTCCTTCAGCTTCCCGTACCCGGCCCCGACGACGAAGCCCCGGGCCTCCATCTCCGCCGCCACGGCCCGGCCGGAGAGGTCCTCCGGAAGCGTCACGGCCGTCACGGTCGGCGACCGGTAGCCCTCCGGCGCCAGCACCCCGAAGGGCCGTCCGGTCCGCCGGGCCAGCTCCTCCACCCACCCGTGGGTGCGCGAGGCCATCCGTCCGTGGCGCTCGAGCCGGGCCTCCAGCCCCTCCTCCGCGACGCGCTCGAGCTGACGCTCCAGGGCGTAGAAGAGATGGACGGCCGGGGTGTTGGGCGTCTGGTCGTCGCGGATCCTGCGCTCGAAGTCGAGCAGGTCGAAGTAGTGGCCGCGGGCCTCGACCCGCTCCGCGCGCTCGAGGGCGCGCTCCGAGGCGACGGCCAGCGCCAGCCCGGGCGGCAGGGCCAGCGCCTTCTGGGAGCCGGTGAGCATGTAGTCCACGCCCCAGTCGTCGAAGCGCACCGGGACGCCGCCGACGGAGCTCACCCCGTCGACGGCCAGAAGGACGTCGTCGAAGTCGGCCACCACCTCGGCCAGCCGTCCCACCGGGTTCAGCACCCCCGTGGAGGTCT
>CAYZLN010000070.1:0-8433 GCA_964479295.1 uncultured Gemmatimonadota bacterium | reverse complement strand
GGGCGCGCTCAGTCCCAGTCCGGGGCCAGGCCCGGCGGGTCGATCACCCGCCCGTCGGGCCGCGCCAGCCCCGAGACCGTCTCCATCTCCTCCGGCGAGAGCTCGATCTCCAGCGCCCGGAGGTTGGCCCGGGCGTGGTCGGGGTCGGACGTGCGGGGGATCGTGGCCACCCCCTCCTGCTGGAGCAGCCACCGGAGGGCCACCGCCGGCGCCCCGACCCCGTGTCGTTCGCCGATCTCCTCGAGGTCCGGGTGCCCGATCACCTCGCCGTGGGCCAGCGGCGAGTAGGCGGTGAGGCACATCCCGCGCTCCCGGACCGCCGGGAGGACGGCGCTCTGGTCCAGGAAGGGATGGTACTCCACCTGGTTCGCGACGAGCGGCGCGTCGCTGGCCGCCTCCGCCCGGCCGAGGAGCCCGGTGGTGAAGTTGCTCACGCCGACGTGGCGCGTCCTGCCCCGCTCCCGGGCCTCGCTCAGCAGGCCGACGGTGCGCTCCAGCGTCGTGCCCTCGAACTTCGGCCAGTGCAGGAGCAGGAGGTCGACGCGGTCGACCTCCAGCAGCCGGAGACGCTCGTCCACCGCGTCGAGGAACTCGCCCGGGCCGTAGCTGTCGGGCCAGATCTTCGTGGTCAGGAAGACGTCCTCCCGGGGGACGGAGGAGCGGTCGAGGCCGCGGCCCACCTCGGCCTCGTTGCCGTAGGCCTGGGCCGTGTCCACGTGGCGGTAGCCGGCCTCCAGCGCGGCCTCGGTCATCCGCGTCGCGGTTCGGCCGGTCAGCTCCCACGTCCCGAACCCCAGGGCCGGGATGCGGGCCCCGCGGGCCTCGACGACGGGCGTGCCCCGTCCGGCCAGCTCGGTCTCCGTCATCACGGGCCTCCTTCTCCGCTCCGCCCGGTCAGTCCACCGACACCAGCTCGATGTCGAAGGTCAGCTCCTGGCCGGCCAGGGGATGGTTCGCGTCGAGCGTGACCGTGCTGTCGGCCACCTCGACGACGGAGGCCGGGAAGGTCTGCCCGGCGCGGTCCTGGACCTGGAGCCTGTCGCCGACCTCCGGGTCGATCTCCTCCGGGAGGTCGGTCCGCTCGACCTCGAAGACGCGCTCGTCCGTGCGGGCGCCGTAGCCGTCCTCCGGCGGGACGTTCGCGGTGGTGGACTCGCCCGGCTCCATGCCGAGCACCGCCTCCTCGAAGCCCGGGATGACCTGCTCGTCGCCCAGGGTGAAGGTCAGGGGCTCGCGCTCCTCGGAGCTGTCGAAGATGGTGCCGTCCTCGAGCTTGCCGGTGTACTCGACCGTGACCTCGTCGCCTCGTTCCGCTGCCATGTCGTCTCCCGTCGGGTGCGATGAGGGATGCATATGCGTGTGCGGGGATGCTCCTTATGCATCATCCGAGCCGCGTCGATCCGGCGCGCCGCGAGCGGCCCCGGGGCGCCTTCCCGACCGGCCGGCGGCACGCCCGGGACGGCGCCGGCTCGCCCCCTTCCCCGTGCGCCGCGCCCCGAGGCCCCGGTCGACGGGGCGGCGTCGCGGCCGCGGCCCGGGGGGTGACGCCGGCGATTGCCCTTGACACGACGGGCCGAACGACGTATCATGTCGTCGTCCGTACGAAACCGTGCGGTACGATCACATCCAGCGAAGCTGGTCGCGGATCTTCCGGGGCATTCGTCGGGAGGTCCGCTTTTTTCATTTCATCCGGATGCGTGAGACGAAGGATACGAAGAGATGACCAAGGGCACCGTGAAGTGGTTCGACGATCAGAAGGGCTTCGGCTTCATCTCCATGGAGGGCGAGGAGGACTGTTTCGTCCACCACTCCGAGATCGAGATGTCGGGGTTCAAGAGTCTGGACGAGGGCGACGAGGTGGAGTTCGAGGTCGTGCAGAACGACCGAGGCCCCGCGGCGAAGTCGGTCCGGAAGGTCGACGCCTGAGCCGGCGGAGCTGACCGTACGGACGGCCCGACGGCGCGCGCCGCCGGGCCCCGACGAGACGCGATGCGCAGGGACCACGCCCCGGCTTCGGCCGGGGCGTTCCTGCGTCGGGGGGTGTCGCGCCGCCGACGTCTCGGTCCGTTCCCCCGGACCGGCGTCCCCCCGGCCCCGGCCGACCCCCGGGCCGCCCCGGGATCGATCACGCCCCGTAGCCCAGCTCCTCCAGCAGCTCCCGGGCCCCCGGCGTCTCCATGAGGCGCTCGACCCGGTCCCGGTACTCCGGCCGCCGCCACCGCCCGACGCTGCTGTCGTCCAGGGGGCGCGCCACCCGCCGGCCGAAGGGCCCGAACTCCTGCACCCGGGCGCCGTGGAACCAGCGGCCGGGCAGCCGGCCCAGGTCCTCGTCGAGGAACGCCCCCAGCCGGTCGAGGGTCTCCTCCGTGGAGCGGACCAGGTCCTCGTAGCGGACCGTGTGGACGCACGACAGGTCACGGTGCTCCAGGCCCGCCGACACGTCGTGGACCCACCGCTCCGGCTCGATCCAGTACCCGTCCCGGTCGACGCGGTGCTTCGAGGTCACGACGTCGCGGCCGTCCCGGACGATGTGGATCAGCCGGACCTCGCCGTCGAAGTACGAGGCCAGACGCCCGAAGTTGACCACGTTCTTCGCGGTCTTCTCGCACCAGCGCCGGGCGTCCTCCTCGAGGCCGTCCCGCGTCAGGGCCCACCACACGCGCCAGGGCTCGAAGGGCGCGTCCGGGGCGGGGCTGTCCGAGTAGAGGGTCCGCGCGAAGGCGTGGGTGGCGTAGGGCACCGCCTGGATCGGCGGATGCGCGGAGAGGATCGAGAGCAGGACAGACGTCCCCGAGCGCCCGCACCCGCCCACGACGATCGGGGGCCGGTCGAAGGGCCGGCCCAGGGCCAGGCGCGCGAACGTCGCCGCGCGGGACGGCGCCCGCGCCAGCCGCGGAGCCAGGAACCGCCCGCCGCGGGCGATCTGCCGCGCCGCCCGAACCACCCTCTTCACGCTCGCCTCCCCAGGGACACCCCTGCCCGGCTGTCCACGGCCTCCACGGGTCGCGACTCGCCCCTCGTCCGGGGTCGATCCGGCCGAGCCCGGATGGCCCTCCGTCGTCCGTCCGGTGCCCGATCTTCCGTCGGATCGGGGGCAGTCTAAGAGATCCCCGACCACGTTCACAGGCCCCCGGGCCGCGGGCCGCCCGGGGTCCGGGCACGGGCGCCCGGACGGCATCTTTCTACGAACGGGGAGAGGCGGATATGATTGGGTCCGATCCGGACGGCGAACGGAGGTTACGTGGGCGACACCGAACGAGCACGGCCGGGGGGAGAGGGGATTCGGCCCGTGGTCGATCTCGAGAGCTACTACTCGGGCAAGCGCCTCCTCGTCACCGGCGTCACAGGGCTGCTGGGCAAGGCCCTCCTCGAGGCCCTGCTGCGGAAACTGCCGGACGTGGAGCGCATCCACGTCCTCGTCCGCCCCCGCCGGGAGGACGGCGAGATCGTCCCGCCCGCCCGCCGGGTGCGGGAGGAGGTGCTCGGCTCGTCCGCCTTCCGCCGTCTGCGGCGGCTCCACGGGGCCGGGTTCGACGACTTCGTCCGGGACCGCGTGGCGATCGTGGAGGGCGACCTCTCCCGGGAGCACCTCGGCCTGGATCCGTCGACCCGTGAGAGCCTCTTCGAGCGGATCGACGCGGTGATCCACTGCGGGGCGCTGGCCGAGTTCGACGCCCCGCTCGACGTGGCGCTCGAGACCAACGCCCTGGCCCCGCTCCGGGTGCTCGAGCTCGCCCGGGCGGCGTCGGACCCCCCGTTCGTCGCCCACGTCTCCACCTGCTACGTGAACCCGCTCGAGGGCCCCGCCTTCGAGACCCCGCTCGACCCCACGGAGACGCCGCGCGATCCCGGCGGCGAGGGGGGCTACGACGTCGACCGGGAGATCCGGGCCGTCCGGCGGCGGGTGGAGGCGATCGACGACCCCGAGGAGCTCGTGGAGGCGGGCCTGCGCCGGGGCCGCCGCCGCGGTTGGCACGACACCTACACCTACACCAAGGCGCTCGGCGAGCAGCTCTTCACCCGCTACCGCGGCGACGTGCCGGGCCTGGTGCTGCGGCCGGCGATCATCGAGAGCGCCCTGCGCTCGCCGGAGCCGGGATGGGTGGAAGGGTTCCGGATGATGGACCCCCTCATCGTGGCCTTCGGCCAGGGGCAGCTCTTCGAGTTCCCGGGGAGCCCCGAGTCGCTGGTCGACCTGGTGCCCGTGGACGCCGTGGTCCACGCCCTCCTCGCCGCCGTCGCGTGGACCCACGAGGGCGACGGTCCGGGGGTCTACCAGGTCGGCTCGGGCATGGAGAACCCGCTTCTCCTCGAGGAGCTCCGCGACCTGCTGGAGGAGTACTTCCTGGAGGTCGCCCCCGGGCGGTGGGACGACCGCGACGGGCCGCTCCCCGACATCACCTTCCCCGAGACCGGGACGTTCCTGCGGCGGGTGCGGTACCGTTACCTGCTGCCCATGCGCCTGGCGGAGGGCCTGGCCCGGCCCGTCCGCGCGCTGCCGGGGGGCGAGGAGCTCCACGAGCGGATCTCCTCCCGGCGGTACGCGGTCGAGCAGCTCCACCGGTACGCCCGCATCTACGGGCCCTACGCCGAGAGCCGGGCGCGCTTCGTCAGCCACAACGTGCGTCGGCTCCGGCACGCGCTCGTCCCGGAGCAGCGCGAGACCTTCCCCTTCGACCTCGGGGCGCTCGACTGGCGGCGGTACGTGCACGAGGTGCACCTCCCCGGGATCGAGCGCCACCTCCTGGGGACACGCGACGACCACGAGGAGGTCGTGGAGGCGGCGACGGAGCCGGCGCGGGCCGCCGCCGGCGCCGAGGTCGCCGGTGGGGCGGCCGGACGCGGCCCGGAGCCGAACGGGCGGGCCGGAGCCACGGCGGCGGCCGACGGCGGGGGCCCTCGGAGCGGACGGACGAACCCGCCTCCACCGGACGCCCCGCGCCGGGGCCCCGACCCGGACGGCGCCCCGTCGCCCCCCGACGCCGGGACGTCGCCGTCGGGGGACGGGGCCGGCTCGGGCGACGGGGCGACGGGCGGGGCGCGCGACTGGCGGACGCTCGAGCGGCGCTTCTCGCTCTCCGAGCCCGTGGACCCCGACGACGCGGAGAGGTGGCTCGGGTCGGCCCCCGCCCGCCTGGCGCGCCGGGCCTGTTGCGGCGTCATGCGGGCCATCTCGCGCCACTACCTGGACCTCGAGTGGAGCGGCCGCCGGCACGTCCCCGATCGCGGCCCCTTCATCGTCGTCTGCAACCACACCAGCCACGCGGACACGGGGATCATCCTGGCGTCCGTGGGCTCCACGGCGCCGCGGCTCCACCCGGCCGCCGCCGAGGACTACTGGTTCCGCTGGCCGGCGGTCGGGCGGCTGCTGAACCTCGTGCTCGGCGCCATCCCCTTCGACCGCCGCGAGCGGAACGTGTCCCGGGCCCTGGCGCTGCCGGCCGAGATCCTCCGCCGCGGCCACTCGCTCATCTTCTACCCCGAGGGGGGGCGGAGCACCGACGGTGAGCTCCGTCCGTTCAACAGCTCCGTGGGCCTGCTCTCCCTGGCCACCGCCGCCCCCGTCCTCCCCGCCCACGTGGCCGGCACCCACGAGGCCCTGCCCAAGGGCGACGTGCTCCTGAAGAACCGCCCGGTCCGGATCCGCTTCGGGCCGCCGCTCGGGGTGGAGCCCTACCTCCGGCGCCTGGACCGCGAGAGCGTCTCCTCGCTGGCCCGGGAGCTGGCGGACGACGCCCGCGACGCCGTGGCCGCCCTCGGGGAGGACGAGGAGGCGTCGGGGCCGTGAGCCGCGACGAGGAGCGGGCCTACGACCCGGCGCCCGGCGAACGGTACCCCCACCGGTGGGGCTACCGGGACACGCGCTTCGAATTCTGCGGCCCGGGGACCGTCCGCCTGACGGGCGACCGGTACCCCCTGGCCGGGCGCCGGCTGCCCGACTTCGTGCCCTTCGTCGAGGAGATGCTCCAGGTGCCCATCGGCCCGGAGCACCGGCGGGAGCCCACGCCCCCCGACGAGGCCCCGCCGCCGGTGGAGGACGAGGCCTTCCTCCGGGAGCTGGAGGCCCGGCTCCCCGCCGAGCGGATCAGCCGGGACGACCGCGACCGCCTCGTCCACAGCCACGGCCAGCTCAGCGTGGACGAGGTCTACCGCGTCACCCGGGGCGAGGCCCCGGAGCGGGTGGTCGACCTGGTGGTGTGGCCCGAGGACGGGGACGAGGTGACCGAGCTCGTCCGCCTGGCCCACCGCCACGACGTCGTCCTCGTCCCCTACGGGGGCGGCACCAACGTCACCGGCGCCCTCCTCTGCCCCCCCGGCGAGCGTCGGCCCGTCGTCTCGGTGGACATGCGCCGCATGGACCGGATCCTGGAGGTGGACCGCGAGAACGGCCGGGCGCTGGTGCAGGCCGGCATCACCGGCAAGGAGCTCGAGCGGCGGCTCGGCGAGCGGGGGCTCACCTCCGGCCACGTCCCCGACAGCGTCGAGCTCTCCACGCTGGGCGGCTGGATCGCCACCCGGGCCAGCGGGATGAAGAAGAACCGGTACGGCAACATCGAGGAGGTGGTCGTCGAGGCCGACCTGGTGACGCCCACCGGCACCGTCGCCACCCGTCCCGCGGCGCCGCGCTCCTCCACCGGGGTCCGCCCCCGCGACCTCCTCTTCGGCAGCGAGGGGAGCCTGGGGATCGTCACCCGGGCGGTGATCCGGGTGCATCCTCTGCCCGAGGAGCGGCGCTACGCCTCCTGGGTCTTCCCCTCCTTCGGGCGGGGCGTGGGGTTCCTCCGTGAGGTCCAGGGATCGGGCGCGCGCCCGGCGAGCCTCCGGCTGACCAACAACCTGGAGTTCCGGCTCGGGCGCTCGCTCGACCCGGAGGGCGGCCCGTGGGACGAGCTCGTCTCCCGCCTGAAGCGCCTCTACCTCTTCCGCTGGAAGGGGTTCGACCCGGAGGGCGTCGTGGCCTGCACGGCGGTGATGGAGGGGCCGTCGGGGGAGGTGCGGCGCCAGGCGAAGCGGCTCGCCCGCATGGCGAAGGCCCGCGGCGGGGTCTCCGGCGGCGCCGCGGGCGGGCGTCGGGGCTACCAGACCACCTTCGCCATCGCCTACATCCGGGACTTCCTGAACCAGTTCGGGATCCTGGGGGAGACCCTGGAGACGTCGGCGCCCTGGGACCGGATCCGCCCCGTCTGCGACGCGGCCCGGGCCGAGCTCGAGCGGCGGTGCGAGGAGCACGGGGTCCCGGGCCGGCCGTACCTGGCCTACCGGGTCTCGCAGACCTACCACACGGGGGTCTGCATCTACTTCACGATGGGGTTCTGCGGGCGGGGCCTGGAGCGGCCGGTGGAGACCTTCCAGACGATCGAGCGGCACGTCCGCGAGGCGATCCTCGACGCAGGCGGGTCGCTCTCGCACCATCACGGGGTGGGCAAGATCCGCCGCCCCTTCGTCCGCCGCGTCCACTCGGAGGGGGCCGTCCGGGCGCTGCGGGAGATGAAGCGGGCCCTCGACCCCGCCGACGTCTTCGCCGCCGGCAACAACGTCTTCGGGCTCGACGAGGACGGGCCCGTGGCGGCGACGGAGGCCGCCGACGGCGGGGCCGGCGGGGAGGGCCCGGGCCGCCGGCCGGACGGCCGCGACGGGCCGTGAGCCGCTGGGCGCTGGACGGCAGGGTCGCCGTGGTCACCGGGGCCTCCTCCGGCATCGGGGCCGCCCTCGCACGGGCCCTGGCCGGCGCCGGGGCCCGGGTCGTCCTCGCCGCCCGCGGGGAGGAGGGCCTGCGGGAGACGGCCCGGCGCTGCGCCGCGTCCGGGCCCGAGCCTCTGGTGGTCCCCACGGACGTCACCTCGGAGCAGGCGTGCCGGGAGCTCGTCGACCGCACCGTCCACCGCTTCGGGCGGCTGGAGCTCCTGGCGGCCTGCGCCGGCGTGAGCATGTGGGCCCGCTTCGACGAGATCGAGGACCTCTCGGTGCTGCGGCGGCTCATGGAGGTCAACTACCTCGGGCTCGTCCAGCCCCTCCACTTCGCCCTCCCCCACCTCCGGGAGCACGGGGGGATGCTCGTGGCCGTCTCCTCCATCCAGGCGAAGGTGGGCGCCCCCCACCACACCGGCTACGCCGCCTCGAAGCACGCCGTGCAGGGCTTCTGCGACTCGCTCCGGATGGAGCTGCGCGGCAGCGGCGTCGACGTCCTCACCGTCCTGCCGCACTGGGTCCGCGGGACGGGGCTCCGGCGGCGGGCCTTCACCGGCGACGGCGGCCGAAGGGGCGACGACGCCGCGCCCCGGGGCCGGGACGCCGTGGAGCCCGGGCGGGTCGCCCGGGAGGTGCTCGACGCCGTCCGGAAGCGGAAGCGCAGCGTCACGGTGCCGGGCTGGCTGGCCCTGCTGCCGCTGGTGGCCGAGGCGGCGCCGGGGCTGGCCGACCGGATCGTGGCCG
>CAYZLN010000069.1:0-8450 GCA_964479295.1 uncultured Gemmatimonadota bacterium | reverse complement strand
CAGTCGCTCTGGGCCGGATTCGCGCAGGCCCTGGCCATCTTCCCGGGGATCTCCCGCTCGGGCGCCACGGTGGCGGCGGGGGTCTGGCGGGGGGTGGAGCCGGTGCGGATGGCGGAGTTCTCCTTCCTGATGTCGGTGCCGGCCATCGGCGGGGCCGCGCTGCTCCAGGCCGACGGGCTGGCCGAGGCCACGGCGCAGGGCGGCGCCGGCGGGCTGGTGGTGGGCTTCGCGACGGCCGCGGTGTCCGGCGTCCTGGCGATCCGGCTCTTCGTGCGGGCGCTCGAGGCCCGGGCGTTCCACCGGTTCGCCTACTACTGCTGGGCCGTCGGCGGGGCGTACCTGGCGGCGGCGTGGCTCGTCCCGGGGGTGGGGGCCTGATGTCGAGCCTCTTCCCGCGGGGGCCCCTCTCGATGCCGGAGCTGGTGGCGGCGGCGCTGGCGGAGGACGTGGGGCCCGGCGACCGGACGACGCAGTGGACCGTGCCGGAGGAGGCCGCCGGCCGGGCCCGGGTCGTGGCGCGCGAGGCGGGCGTGATCGCCGGCACGGAGCCCGCGACGGAGACCTTCCGGCTGGTGGGCCCCGACACGGAGGTCCGCTGGAAGCGCGGGGAGGGGGAGACGGCGCGGGCCGGCGACGTCGTGGCCGTGGCGGAGGGACGGGTCTCGGCGCTGCTCACCGCCGAGCGCACGGCGCTCAACTTCCTCGCCCGCCTGTCGGGGATCGCCTCGGCGGCCGCCCGCTACGTCGAGGCCGTGGAGGGCACCGGCTGCCGGGTGACCGACACCCGGAAGACGGCGCCCGGATGGCGGGCCCTCGAGAAGGCCGCCACCGCGGCGGGCGGGGCGGTGAACCACCGGTCCGGGCTGCACGACATGGTGCTGATCAAGGAGAACCACGTCCGGGCCGCCGGCGGGGTGCGGGCGGCGCTGGAGGCCGCGGTCCCCCGGGCTCGCGAGGCGGGGATCCCGGTGGAGGTGGAGGTGGGGAGCCTCGACGAGCTGGACGCCGCGCTGGCCGGCGCGCCGGACCGAATCCTGCTCGACAACATGGAGGTCCCCGACCTCCGGGAAGCGGCCCGCCTCGCGTCGTCGGCCGGCGACGACCGGCCCGTGCTGGAGGCCTCGGGGGGGATCACGCTGGAGACGGTCCGCGCGGTGGCCGAGACCGGGGTCGACCTCGTCTCCGTGGGGGCCCTCACGCACTCGGCCCCCGCCCTGGACGTATCGTTGCTGCTGGAGGAGGCATGACCGGCGAGCGCGCCTCGAGCTGGGACGGACACTCCGTCGAAGAGCTCCGGGACCGATGGGGCCGCGACGACGTCCACCTCTTCGAGCGGGTGGAGTCGACCATGGACGTCGCCCGCCGGCTGGCCGACGAGGAGGAGGCCCCGGCGGGGACCCTCGTGGTCGCCCGCGAGCAGACCGCGGGCCGGGGCCGCGTGGGGCGGCGCTGGCAGTCGCCGCCCGGCGGCGTCTACCTGAGCGAGGTGTTCCGCCCCCGCGACGTCGGAAACCCCGGGCTCCTGCCGGTGGTCGCGGGCCTCGGGGTGGTGCGCGAGATCGACGAGGGATGGCCGGGCCTCGAGATGGGGGTCAAGTGGCCCAACGACCTGCTGGTCGGGGGCCGCAAGCTGGGCGGGCTGCTGGCCGAGGCCGTGTGGGGCGACGACGGCCTCCGCTTCCTGGCCGCCGGCGTCGGGGTCAACGTGCGTCCTCTGCCGGACGACCTCCCCGGGGACGTGCTCGACCGGGCGACGTCGCTCGACGAGGAGGTCGGCGACGAGGTCGAGCTGGTGGAGGTGGCCGACGCCGTGATCGGGGGGCTGGAGGCCTACCTGCCCGACGCGCCGGAGAGGATGGACGCCCGGACGCTCGACCTTCTCGACCGGTACGACGTGCTGCGGGACCGGCGGGTCGAGGTCGACCTCCCCGAAGAGGAGGAGCCGCTGCCGGGCGTCTGCGTGGGCATCGCCCCGGACGGCAAGCTCCTCTTCCGGCCCGACCGGGGGGCGCTCCGTCGGCTCGACAGCGGCGAGGTGGACGGGGTGCTGCCGTGATCCTCGCCATCGACGTCGGCAACACCGAGACCGTGGTGGGGCTCTTCCGCGAGGGCGCCGCCCCCGACGAGCCCCTCCACGCGTGGCGCTTCGCCACCGACCCCCGCCGGACGTCCGACGAGCACGCCTTCCTCCTGCGGGGCTTCCTCGACCGCTACCGATCGCCCTCGGACGAGCCCCTCCGCCGGGCCGTCGTCGCCTCGGTCGTGCCCTCGATGGACCGGGTGTGGGCGGGGGCCTGCCGGCGCCTGAACGTCGACCACCTGGCGATCGACGCCGGGGCGGGGCTGCCCATCGAGCTGGACGTGGAGGACCCCGCGGGTGTCGGGGCCGACCGGATCGTCAACACGCTGGCCGCCGACCACCTCTACGGGCGCGACACCGTGGTGGTGGACCTGGGCACCGCCACGACCTTCGACTGCATCACCGCCGACGGCGTCTTCCTCGGGGGCGTCATCGCGCCCGGCCCCCGGGCGGGGGCGGAGCACCTGGGGCGGGCCGCCTCCCGGCTGCCCCATGTGGAGGTGGCCGAGCCCGAGCGGGTGGTCGGCCGGCGCACGGAGGCGTGCGTGAACTCGGGGGTCTTCTACTCGGTCGTGGACGCCATCGACGGCATCGTCGGGCGCGTGCTCGGGGAGTGGCGGCCGGAGGACCCCCTCGTGGTCGCCACGGGAGGGCTGGTCGACCTCATCGCCCCGCACTGCGAGTCGGTCGACCGGGTGGAGCGCCATCTGACCCTGATCGGGATCGCCCTGGCCGACCGCCACATGGCGTAAGCGGCGGTCCGCTAGTAGCCGTTCCCCTGCAGCTTCTCGCGGCACTCCTCGGCCAGGTCCGGCCGCACGAGCTTCAGCACGAAGTACCCGGCCAGCAGCACCGCGGCCACCTTCAGCCCGAAGACCAGCAGCGGGACCAGCACGGAGAACACGATCCCGCCCAGGGTCAGGGCCAGGATCCCGACGACGGCCAGCACCATCAACGAGCGGAACATCGGTCCCTCCTCGCGGGCGGTTCGATCTGTCTATGCGCGGGCGGCAGCGGCCGGCCGCGGGCCGGCGCTGCCGACGTCTGTCCTCGGCTTCGGTCCGGCGGCCGGCCCCGGCGGTCCACCACCGCACGACCCGGGCCGCCTTCACCCGTCCCTACGGGGCGGCCGGGGCGGGAGTTTCAGGCCTCCGGGGTGACGGTGCGCCGACCGGGCGCACTCCGGACGGTCAATGTGACAGCCTCGCCGGCACGGCCGTCCGTCGCGTTGCCGGTTTGGCACACGGCGACCGGCCGACCCGCCCGACGTGCCGCTCCCGACGGCCCCTGCGTGTGGCACGTCTCCTGCACGGAAGAGAGGGTGGGTGCGCGCCCCCCGTCTGGAGAGCGTGCGCCGACGAACATCCGAGCCGCTCCCGGCGCCGCGCCGGTGCCGGGGGAGACCACACAGAGCCCCACGAACGAGGAGGACGCGGAGATGGCTACCGCCACGAAAGCGAAGACGAAGGTCAAGCCCCTGGCCGACAGGGTCGTCGTGAAGCCCATCGAGGAGACCGAGGAGATGCGCGGCGGGCTCTACATCCCCGACACGGCCCAGGAGAAGCCCCAGCAGGGCGAGGTCATCGCCGTGGGCCCCGGCCGCGTCACCGACGACGGGGAGCGCGTCCCGGTCGAGCTCGAGGAGGGCGACCGGGTCCTCTACGGCAAGTACTCCCCGACCGAGGTCACGGTGGGCGGCGAGGAGCTGCTCATCATCGAGGAGAGCCAGGTCCTGGCGGTCATCGAGGGCTGAGCCCGACCGCCCGACGGGGCCGGGGCGGGGACGCCCCGGCCGTCCGGAGGGGACACGCATAGATCGGCACGCAGGGACACACGACACGAACAGAGAAGGAGCGAACACCATGGCGAAAGATCTGCAATTCGACAGCGAGGCCCGCCAGAGCCTGAAGGCGGGCGTGGACAAGCTGGCCCGGGCCGTGAAGGTCACCCTGGGCCCCCGGGGCCGGAACGTGGTCCTGGAGAAGAGCTTCGGCAGCCCCACGATCACGAAGGACGGGGTGACCGTGGCCAAGGAGATCGAGCTCGAGAACGCCACCGAGGACCTGGGCGCGAAGATGGTCAAGGAGGTCGCCACGAAGACCTCCGACGAGGCCGGTGACGGCACCACGACCGCCACGGTCCTCGCCCAGGCGATCTTCCGCGACGGCCTGAAGAGCGTCACCGCCGGCGTCAACCCCATGTCGCTGAAGCGGGGCATCGACAAGGCCGTCGAGCGGGTGGTCGAGAACCTGAGGGAGATCTCGGTCGAGACCACCGGCAAGAAGGAGATCGGCCAGGTCGGCACGATCTCGGCGAACAACGACCCCGAGATCGGCGACTTCATCGCCGACGCCATGGAGAAGGTCGGCAAGGACGGCGTCATCACCGTCGAGGAGGCCACGGGCCTCGAGACGACGCTGGACACCGTGGAGGGGATGCAGTTCGACCGCGGCTACCTCTCCCCCTACTTCGCCACCGAGTCGGAGTCGATGGAGGCGGAGCTGGAGGAGCCGCTGATCCTCATCCACGACGACAAGATCTCCAACATGAACGACCTGCTGCCCGTCCTGGAGAAGGTGGCGCAGCAGGGCCGTCCGCTGCTCGTGATCGCCGAGGACATCGAGGGCGAGGCGCTGGCCACGCTGGTGGTCAACAAGCTGCGCGGCACCCTCAAGGTGTGCGCGGTGAAGGCCCCCGGCTTCGGCGACCGCCGCGAGCAGATGCTCCGCGACATCGCCGTGCTGACGGGCGGCCAGGTCATCAGCGAGGAGCTCGGCCTGCAGCTCGAGAACGCCGTCCTGAGCGACCTCGGCGAGGCCGACCGCGTGGTGGTCGACAAGGACGACACCACCGTCGTCGGCGGCCGCGGCTCCGACGAGGACATCAAGGGCCGCATCCAGGAGATCCGCACCTCCATCGAGAAGTCCACCTCGGACTACGACCGCGAGAAGCTCGAGGAGCGGCTGGCGAAGCTCTCCGGCGGCGTCGCGGTCATCAAGGTGGGTGCGGCCACCGAGACCGAGATGAAGGAGAAGAAGGCCCGCGTCGAGGACGCGCTGCACGCGACCCGCGCGGCCGTCGAGGAGGGCATCGTGCCCGGCGGCGGCGTGGCCCTTCTCCGGAGCCAGACGGTCCTGGACGACTTCGAGGGCGACGACGAGGACGAGACCATCGGAGGTCAGCTCGTCCGCCGCGCCCTGGAGGAGCCCCTCCGGCAGATCGCCCAGAACGCGGGCGCCGAGGGCTCCATCGTGGTCGAGCGCGTGCGGCAGAACGACGACCTGAACTGGGGCTACAACGCCGCCACCGAGGAGTACGAGGACCTCGTGAAGGCGGGCGTCATCGACCCCACGAAGGTCACACGCACCGCGCTGCAGAACGCCGCGTCCATCGCCGGCCTCATGCTCACCACCGAGTGCGTGGTGGTGACGCAGGAGGACGAGGAGAACGGCGGCGGTGGCGCCGGCGGCGGCATGGGCGACATGGGCGACATGGACTTCTGAGCCCGTCGTCCCCGGAGGCCGGCCCGCCGAGGGCCGCCTCCGGAGCAGCCGCAGCACCGAGGGCCCGGCTTCGCGCCGGGCCCTTTTTTCGTGGCCCGGGGCGAAGCGCGACACCCCGGGCGGACGGGCGGGGAGCTGCGCCCCCGGACGGCGAAGATCACTTTCGTGACGGTCCCCGCACGTGCAACGTCATGGGGACGCACGGGTATCCGGGCCGGTACACCGCCCGTGATCGGCCGGGCGTCGCGCGAGAAGTTCCATCCGAGCGGGAGCCGACGGGATGAGCGAACGGGGACGACACGAGCGGGGGGCATCGAGGGCCTCGAGGCTGGGGGCGACCCTCGCCGCAGGGGGGCTCCTGGTGGCCGCGGCCTGCGGAGGCGATTCGACCACCGGGCCGTCGCCCTCGGCCAAGGAGGTCGATCTGAACCTCTCCGTGGGCGAGAGCCAGCGGATCACGGCGGACGACTCGGTTCTCCGGGTGAACGTGCCGGGCCCCGACGACGGCGGGGCGGAGTACCGGGTGGCCGTCCAGAGCGCGGCCGATGCACCGGGGGCCGGGCCCACCGTCATGCGGCTCGACATCGGATCGGGCGAGAGCTCGGCGAGGGTGGCCTCGCCCCGTCGGGCGGCCGGGGGCGACCGGCGGGTCCGCAGCCGGGACGACGTGGATCTCGACGGATACGCCGTCCGCCGCCGTCTGCAGAGTCGGGCGCTCGAGGAGCTTCAGCGGCGGGGCGTCCGCCCGTCGGCCGGCCGCCGGGACGTGCGAGCCCAGTCCATGTTGCCGAGCGACGAGGAACCCCAGGAAGGCGACATCCTGGAGTTCTGGTTCCCGGCCGACTCCACGGGCAGCATCGACTGCAGCACCGCCGAGGCGGACACGGTCGTGGCCGAGGTCCAGGCGGTGAACTCCGACGGCCAGGTGGCCATGGTGGAGGACACGCTGGTGGAGGACGGAGCGCTCGACGACATGGACTACCAGGCCCTGGCGGACGAGTTCGACGACACGGTCTTCGGAACCGACGTGGCGTATTTCGGCACCCCGAGCGACATCGACGGCAACCAGCGGGTCCTCGTCCTCTTCACCAACAAGGTCAACGAGTTCTCGGCGGCACGCACGGACGGAAGCGACGCGGCTCTCGTGACGGGGTTCTTCCTGCCGACGGACCTCGCGGACTCGGGGGACGGTTCCAAGGGCGGCGCCGGCGAGGTGTGCGGCGCCAGCAACGAGGCCGAGGTCCTGTGGCTGATCGCGCCCGATCCCGACGGCAGCACGGGCGAGCAAGAGCTCACCGTGGAGGAAGCGACGCAGATCGCCAGGAGCACCGGCTCCCACGAGTTCCAGCATCTCCTCAACCTCGGCAACCGGCTCTTCGAGGCCGGAGGAGGCTTCAACGACGCCGAGGAGACCTGGCTCGACGAGGGCCTCTCCCATGTCGCCGAAGAGATCATCGGCCTCGACAAGAGCGGCGTGGCCCTCCGCGGCAACCTGACCTTCTCCGACGTGACGGGATCCGCGTCTCAGGACAGCATCTTCAACACCTTCCTGATCTCGGACTTCGGGAACCTCGCCCGGCATCTGAAGTCCCCCGCGACGACACGGGCGCTCGCCGCGAACGATCCGGACGACACACAGGCGTCGCTGCGGATGAGAGGGTTCGCCTGGATGTTCCTCCGATGGCTCGCCGACCGCGAGCATATCGGCCAGGCCGGGGCGGTCCCCGGATCGGGGGACCCGGAGGAGGCGTTCTTCCGGAGCCTCGCGAAGGCGAACGGGAGCGATCTGGAGGCCGGCGTCGCGAACATCGAGGGCGTGACGGGCAGAGTCTGGCCGGATCTGGTGGCCGACTTCGCCATGGCCATGACGGTCGACGACGACGAGCCCCAGGCCCCCGACCGGCAGCAGGTTCTCACCTGGAATCTCAGGAACATGTACCGGCAGCTCCAGCAGGCGACGGACGGCAGCGCGCCGTTCGATCGCGAGTATCCCCTGGTCCCCACCCAGAACGGCTTCTCCCCGGCCACCTTCGACTTCGAGGTGGAGGCGGGGGCGAGCCGGTACTTCACCCTGGGCAGCAGCGGCTCCACGTCCGGGGTGACGCTCGAGCTTACGGACCAGGCGGGGAACGCCCTGACGAGCGGGAGCCCCCAGATCACCGTCGTCCGCACCCGGTGAGCCGGCCGTCGAAGGCGCCCGGCGCGGTTCGATCGTCCCGACCGTGTAAGATACGTAACCCGAGAGGAGATAATATTATGACGACGATCACCTCGACCAGCCTCGGGACGACCTTCGCCGGCGCGCTCGCCCTCCTCGCCCTCGTGGCCTGCACCCGGCAGGGCGAGGTCGACGACGGCCCGGCGGCCGCGGCGGACACGATCGAGGGCACGGTCCGCCAGGTGGGGAACACGCCCTTCGAGCGGACGGTGGTGAAGGGAGAGGAGGCCTCGGCGACGGTGGTCGGGGAGTACGAGGACGAGCTGACCCGGGCCGCCGGGGCGCAGGTGCGGGTGTGGGGCGCCTACCGGGACGGCGACCGCCCCGGCCGGGAGCTCGAGGCGACCGGGTACGAGATCCTCTCCGTGGACGGCGCGGAGCCCGAGGTCGGGACCCTGGAGCACCAGGACGGCCGGGGCTACTACCTGGCCACGGCCGGTGGCGACGAGATATCCCTGTCCGGCGTCCCCGACCGGCTGGGCGGGCAGGTGGGCGCGAAGATCTGGGTCGTCCTCAGCGACCGGGGCAGC
Source organism: uncultured Gemmatimonadota bacterium (assembly GCA_964479295.1). Classification (GTDB taxonomy): domain Bacteria; phylum Gemmatimonadota; class Gemmatimonadetes; order Palauibacterales; family Palauibacteraceae; genus CAYVFM01. Next base: position 119 of record CAYZLN010000069.1, on the reverse strand, counting down.
GTCCAGCGCTACGGGGTGCTCCGGGAGCCGTGACCCGACCGGCCCGGGCCGGGATCCCCGGCCCGGGCCGCCCGCACGCCGCGCCACCCACCCCGTCAACGACGGGGACGCGGTGAGTG
>CAYZLN010000068.1:2224-8523 GCA_964479295.1 uncultured Gemmatimonadota bacterium | reverse complement strand
ACAACGTATGGCGTCCGTCCCCGGAGAGGGAAGGGCGCCGGCCCCGTCGGCCGGGAGAGCCTCCAGCGGGGGACGGGCCGTGCACCGCGTCCGGCCGCCCGGGGGCGGACGGGCGGCCGCCGGCGCCTCCACGTCCCGGTGGAGAGGCGTTGTCTCGGCCGCCGGCCGCGTCTATTGTAGCAGCGAGCCGTCGAGGCGCCGGGCGCTTCGTCCCCCAAGCGAAGAGGAACCGCCATGATCTCCCGCCTTCTCGAGTGGCCGCTTCTCCGCCAGCTTCGCCAGGGGGCCGACGGGACCGGCCCGGAGGCCATGTCCCGGAAGACCCGCGAGATCTCGGCCCGGCACGACGACGCCGAGGTGTCCCGCTCGGTGTGCCCCTACTGCGGGGTCGGCTGCGGCCAGCTCGTCTACCACGACGGCGACGAGCTGCTGGCCATCGAGGGCGACCCGGAGAGCCCCGTCAACCAGGGCACCCTGTGTCCGAAGGGGTCCGCCTCCTACCAGCTCCTCACCAACCCCTCCCGGCTCGAGAAGGTCAGGTACCGCCCCCCCAACGCGACGGAGTGGGAGGAGATCGACCTGGAGACCGCCATGGACATGCTGGCGGACCGGGTGTGGGAGTCGCGGAAGCGGACCTTCGTGGAGGAGGACGGGGACGGCGAGCGGATCGGCCACACCAAGGCCGTCACGCATCTCGGGGGCGCCACCCTCGACAACGAGGAGAACTACCTCATCAAGAAGCTCTTCACCGCCGGCCTGGGGATGGTGGGGGTCTCCAACCAGGCCCGCATATGACACAGCAGCACGGTGCCCGGTCTGGGCACCTCCTTCGGACGGGGCGGCGCCACCACCGCGCAGCAGGACCTGGCCAACGCCGACTGCGTCCTCATCGAGGGCTCCTCGATGGCCGAGGCCCATCCGGTGGGCTTCCGCTGGGTGACGAAGGCCCGTGAGGAGGGCGCCACCGTCATCCACGTGGACCCGCGATACTCCCGCACCAGCGCCATGTCCGACATCTGGGCGCCGATCCGGGCCGGCGGGGACATCGCCTTCCTCGGGGGGCTGATCCGGCACATCCTCGAGAACGACCTCCACTTCGAGGAGTACGTCCGGCACTACACGAACGCCCCGGTGATCCTCAAGGAGGAGTTCGGCGACACCGAGGACCTGGACGGCCTCTTCTCCGGCTGGCTGGAGGACGGGGACGGGTACGACACGGCGAGCTGGATGTACGAGGGCGACGACCTGACGTCGCCCCGCCGCGATCCGACGCTGGAGCATCCCCGGTGCGTCTTCCAGGTGCTCAAGCGGCACTTCTCGCGCTACACCCCGGAGATGGTCGAGCGGGTGGCCGGGATCCCCGAGGACACCTTCCGGACGATCGCCCGCGAGCTGACCGAGAACTCGGGCCCGGCGAAGACGTCGGCCATCTGCTACGCGGTGGGCTGGACCCAGCACTCCAAGGGCGTGCAGGTGATCCGGACCGCCGCCATCCTCCAGCTCCTGCTGGGGAACATCGGCCGGCCGGGGGGCGGCATCCTGGCGCTCCGGGGCCACGCGTCGATCCAGGGCTCCACCGACATCCCCACGCTCTACGACATCCTGCCGGGCTACCTCGACATGCCCGAGGCCGGCGAGGGCGAGGACGACCTGGAGGGGTACCTGGAGAACAACACGAAGGAGGGCGGGCTCTGGGCCGACACCCCGGCGTACATGGTGAGCCTGCTGAAGGCCTACTACGGCGACCGGGCCACGCCGGAGAACGACTGGGGCTACGGGTGGCTGCCGAAGATCACCGGCGACCACTCCCACTTCGCCTACTGGACGGAGATGGCCGACGGGAACGTCGAGGGCTGCTTCATCATCGGCCAGAACCCGTCGGTGGGGGCCCAGAACGCCCGGCTCCAGCGCAAGGCGCTGGCCGAGCTGGACTGGCTGGTGGTCCGCGATCTCCAGGAGATCGAGCCCGCCAGCTTCTGGAAGGACTCGCCCGAGGTGGAGCGGGGCGAGCTGGTGCCGGAGGAGATCGACACCGAGGTCTTCCTCTTCCCGGCGGCGGGCCACGTCGAGAAGGAGGGGGCCTTCACCCAGACCCAGCGGATGCTCCAGTGGCGGGAGAAGGCCGTCGACCCGCCGGGGGACGCCCGCAGCGACGCCTGGTTCGTCCATCAGCTCGCCAAGCGGCTGAAGGCGAAGGCCGAGGCGTCCGACGACCCCCGCGACGAGCCGCTCCGGGCGCTGGACTGGTGGTACCCGGAGGACGAGCACGGCGAGCCGGAGATGGAGTCCGTGCTCGCCGAGATCAACGGCTGGCGGGCGGACCCGGAGGCCGGGTCGGACGACCCGGAGGCCACCGCCGGGGACGACGGCCCGCCGGGGACCGTCTTCCACCGGGACGCCGAGGGCCGACGGCACCACGGGGCGCAGCTCACGGGGATCCCCGACCTCCGGGACGACGGCAGCACGGCCTGCGGCTGCTGGATCTACTCCGGCGTCTACGGGCCCGACGGCGTGAACCGCGCGCTCCAGCGCGACCCGGAGGGCCCGCTGGGCCACGGCTGGGGCTGGGTGTGGCCCGGCGACCGGAGGATCCTCTACAACCGGGCCAGCGCCCGGCCGGACGGGCAGCCCTGGAGCGAGGAGAAGAAGCTGGTCTGGTGGGACGAGGAGGCCGGCGAGTGGACGGGGCTGGACGAGCCGGACTTCCCCGACGACAAGCCGCCGGACTACGAGCCGCCGGAGGACGCCACCGGCACGGACGCGCACCCGGGCGACGCCCCCTTCATCCTCCACGACGACGGCCTCGGGTGGCTCTTCGTCCCCCAGGGCCTGCAGGACGGCCCGCTGCCCACGCACTACGAGCCGCTGGAGTCGCCGGTGGACAACGCGCTCTACGGCGAGCAGACGAACCCGACCGTCGACTGGTACCATCGGGACGACAACCGGTACGCGGACTCGCCGGACGAGCGGTTCCCGTACGTCCTGACCACCTACCGTCTCACCGAGCACCACACCGGCGGCGGGATGAGCCGCACGCTCCCGCACCTCAACGAGCTCCAGCCGGAGCTCTTCGTCGAGCTCTCGCCCGAGCTGGCCGGCGAGATCGGGGTGGAGAAGGGCGACTGGGTCACGGTGGTGTCCATGCGCGGGGCCGTGGAGGCCCGGGCGCTGCCGACGCGGCGGATCCGGCCGCTGGAGATCGACGGACGGACGGTGCACCAGGTGGCCATGCCCTTCCACTGGGGCAACAAGGGCGACGTGGAGGGCGACGTGGTCAACGACCTGATCCCCATCTCGGCCGAGCCCAACGTCAAGATCCACGAGGGGAAGGTCGTCCAGTGCGACGTGGTGCCGGGCCGCCGGCCGGAGGACCCGGAGTTCGTGGAATGGCTCGAGCGGGTCACGTCAGGGAACGGGGAGGGCTGACCGATGGCCATCGGGGAAGGCGTCGCCAGCAGCAACCAGGCCCGCCACGACCACGTCCAGGAGGGCCGGGAGGTCGGCTTCTTCACCGACCCCACGGTCTGCATCGGCTGCAAGGCGTGCGAGGTGGCCTGCAAGGAGTGGAATCAGGTGCCCGACGACGGCTACGAGTGGTCGGGCAACTCCTACGACAACACGGGGGCGCTGGGGGCCTCGAGCTGGCGCCACGTCATGTTCGTGGAGCAGGACCGCCCGGACGGCGAGTCCGTGGCGGGGATGAGGGTCGAGGGCGAGCGGGTGGACGACCGGACGGCCGCCGCGTCGGAGCCGGAGCCGGGCCAGCCGCTGGTGACGGTGGACCCGGACGACGGCCAGGCGTTCCGGTGGCTCTTCGTCTCCGACGTCTGCAAGCACTGCGAGAACGCCGGGTGCCTCGAGGCCTGCCCCACCGGCGCCATCGTCCGGGGCGAGAACGGCGCCGTCTTCGTCCAGGACGACGTCTGCAACGGCTGCGGCTACTGCGTCACGGGCTGCCCCTTCGGCGTCATCGATCGGCGGCCCGAGCCGCTGCCCGGTTCCGGGGGCGCCTTCAAGTGCACCTTCTGCTACGACCGGCAGGCCCACGGCTACACGCCGGCCTGCGCCAAGGCGTGCCCCACCGAGTCGATCCAGTTCGGGCCGCTCGACGAGATGAAGGACCAGGCGGCCGTCCGGGTGGAGAAGCTGCGCGAGCGGGGGTACGAGGACGCGCAGCTCTACGACCCGGTCGACACCTCGGTGGAGGGCGTCCACGCCACCACGCTCATCCTCGGCGACCCCGAGGACTACGGCTATCCGCCGGAGCCGGAGGTGCCCACCGCCTACCTGCGGGCCGGGTGGACGTCGGCCGTCCTGACCGCGGCCGCGGCCCTGGTGGGCACGCTGGCCGCCTTCGGCGTGGCGTGAGCGGAGGGGGGGACGATGTCGCGACGGGCTGACGGGGAGCGGGAGGGGCACCGGACGCCGGACCCCGAGTCGGAGCGGCGGCTGGACGAACTCCGGGAGGAGGCCGGCCGCCGGGGGGACGTCTCCGGCGAGGGCGTGGACGTGGCGGGCGGGCCCATCCCGTCCGGCGCCCCGGAGAGCTGGCGCCCCCCGAACGACGAGGACGCCGAGGGCTACTACGGCCTCCCCATCGTCAAGCCGCCGGTCTGGACCTGGGAGGTGCCGGCCTACTTCTTCGTCGGCGGCCTGGCGGGCATGGCGGCCGTCATCGCGCTCGGGGCCGCCCTCCTGGGCGGCGAGCCCGGCCTCGTGAGGGCGTCGCTCTGGACGGCCGTGGGCGGCAGCCTCCTCTCGGCCGTCTTCCTCGTCCTCGACCTGGGGCGCCCGCTGCGCTTCCTGAACATGCTCCGGGTCTTCAAGTGGCGCTCGCCCATGTCCGTCGGCGCATGGACCCTCACCTTCTTCGGCGGCTTCTCGACCGCCGCGGCGGCGCTCGCGGAGTGGGCCCGCCTCGCCCCGGCCGGCGGGCCGCCGGAGGGCCTGCTGACGGCCGCGGTCGCCGGCGCGGGGGTCACCGGGGCCGTGCTGGCGACCTACACCGGGGTGCTCGTCGGATCGACGGCGATCCCCGCCTGGTTCACGCACCGGAAGGCCCTGCCGTTCCACTTCGGCGTGGCGGGGCTGGGCTCGGCCGCGGCGTTCCTCGAGCTGCTGGGGTTCCGCCTGCCGGCGCTCCACTGGCTGGGCCTGGCGGCGGCGGGGGTGGAGACGGTGATGGGCGCGGTCTTCGAGCTGGTCCGCCACGGCGCCGCCGACCGGGCGCTCCGGGAGGGGAGGTCGGGCTTCATGCTGAGGACGTCGGGCCTGCTGACGGGCCCGGCGGCGCTCGTGCTGCGGCTGGCCGGGTGGGTCCCGGGTGCGGCCGTGGCGTTCCTGCTGGGCGCGCTGATCAGCCGCTACGGCTGGCTGGAGGCGGGCCGGGCCTCGGGGGTCGATCCGGAGGCCACCCTCGAGGCCCAGCGCTCGGGGGCGGCGGCCCCGGCGGACTGACGAGTACACGGGGAGGACGGGACGCATGGGACTGAGCCGGGAGGACGTGCGGGCCTCGGTCGAGAGGGCCGGGGACGACCACTGGCAGCGGCTGGTGGAGCACCACGAGGACGCCTACCCCGCCAGCCCCCCGACCCCGGGGGAGGTCTGTCGGCGGGAGGCGGAGCGGCTGAGCGAGGCCGGCCTCGGCGACGCCGACGAGTGGGAGCTCGTGGAGACGCGGGTGGAGCGGTCGGACGACGAGGTGCGCCTGGAGCACGTGGTGCGGCATCTCCCCCTGGACCTCCGCCTCCGGACGGAGCCCTTCACGGGCTACGGGGGCTGACCCGGCGGCCCGGGCCTCCCTGCCGGGTGCGCCGCGTAGTACGCCTCTTGCGCGCACGAGCGGGCGGGGCACCGTCTCCCGCCGGCGCGGACCCCGGGAGGCGCCGACCCCCTGCGTTCCGAACCACGCCACCCCGAACACCCGGCACACAGGAGGCTCCGATGGCGGCCGACGAGCTCGAGGCCTACGGCGAGGACGAGATCCGTTCGAAGCTCGAGGGCGACCTGGAGGACTGGTACTACGAGGACGGCTGGATCCGCCGCGAGTACGAGACCGACGGCTGGCAGACCACGATGATGCTGGTCAACGCGGTGGGCTATCTCGCCGAGGCGGCCTACCACCACCCCGACCTGACCGTCACCTGGGGGAAGGTGTGGGTGCGGTTCCGGACCCACCACGCCGACGGGGTCACCGACAAGGACCTCGAGATGGCGAGGAAGGTCGAGGAGACCGCGCTCTGGCGGCCCCCGGGCGGCGGGGCGCTGGAGGGCACGCCCAACGACTTCGTCCAGGGCGG
>CAYZLN010000068.1:0-2124 GCA_964479295.1 uncultured Gemmatimonadota bacterium | reverse complement strand
ATCACGGAGGGCGAATCCGCGTGAACGTGGCCGTGGTCTCGGGGTCGGAGGGGTGGCACGTCAGCGACCTCCGGCGGGCGCTGGAGGAGCGCGGGGCCGGGGTGCGCCGGGTCCCGGTCCAGGCGCTGGTGGCGCGGGTGGGGGCCGCCCCCCGCCTCTCGTCGGCCGGCGAGGCGCTGGACCGGATGGACGCGGCGGTCGTCCGCGTCCTGCCCCGGGGCTCCCTGGACCAGATGATCTTCCGGGTCGACGCGCTCCACCTCCTCGGACGGGCCGGCGTGCGGGTGGTGAACTCCGCCCGCGCCGTGGAGCGGACGGTCAACAAGCACTTCGCCTCGGGGCTCCTGGAGGAGGCCGGGCTCCCGACGCCCCGGACCGTCGTCGCCGAGCGCCGGGAGGACGCCATGGAGGCGTTCCGGTCCCTCGGCGACGTGGTCCTCAAGCCCCTCTTCGGGTCCAACGGCCGGGGCATGGTGAGGATCCGCGAGGAGGAGGTCGCCCACCGGGTCTTCCGGGCGCTCGAGCGTGAGCGGGCCGTGTACTACCTGCAGGAGACCGTCCCCCACGGGGGACGCGACGTCCGGGCCTTCGTGGTCGGGGACCGCGTGGTCGGCGCCGCCGAGCGCCGCGCCGAGGGCTGGCGGACGAACGTGGCTCGGGGCGGCACCATGCGGCGCTTCGACCTCCCGGCCGAATGGGAGGAGATGGCGCTCCGCGCCGCCGCGGCGGTCGGGGTCGAGTACGGAGGGGTCGACCTGCTGCCGGCCCGGTCGGGCGAGGTCTTCGTCACCGAGGTGAACGGCATCCCCGGCTGGAAGGGCCTCCGGGAGGCCGTCGGGACGGACGTCGCCGGCGCGGTGGCCGACCGGGTGCTGGAGCTCGCGGGCGGAGCCGGGGACGACGAAGCCCCGTCCCCGGCCGAGCGCTTCCGGCGGCGGATCGCCGAGCTGGAGGACCGCCTGGACTCGAGCGACGACGACGCCGAGCGCGAGGCCCTGCGCCGGGACATCGAGCACCTCCGCGCCGGCCTCCGGGCCGTGGAGCGGTCGGGGGACGGCGGGTAGGCGGGCGTGTCGGGGCACGACGGCCGGCGGCCGCTACCCGAGCGCGTCCTCCAGGGCCCGGGCCAGCGCGAAGTCGGCGTCGGTGATCCCGGCGGCCCAGTGATGGCGGACCCGGATCAGCAGCCCCTCGGGACCGAGCTCCAGGTCGGGATGATGGCGGGCCGCCTCGGAGAGGTGCGCGACCAGGTTCGCCGCCATGAGGGCCCGGGGCCGGGACGGGGTCGGGACCTCGCGCTGGATCCAGCCCCCCTCGTACTCCCAGGCCGGGAGCTCGGCCGCCAGGCGTCGCCGCACCTCCGCCTCCGTGTAGGTGGGGATCTCCGAGGGGGTCACGGCACCGTCTCCGGAGCGGGGCGGCGGGCGCCGGCGGGGCGCGAGGCGAGGCGCCCGTGACCCCGGCGCCGGGCACGGACGGGGACGACCGCGACGCCCGCGGAGGCCCGGAGGAGGACGGGGACGTCCGCCTGATCGAGTCCCTCCGGTGGGACGGCCGGCTCCACCGGGCCGACCTCCACCTCGGGCGGATGGAGCGGTCGGCCCGGTCCCTCGGCTTCCGCTTCGACGCGCCGGGGGCCGGCGAGGCGCTCGCGCGGGCGGCCGATCGCCTGGAGGGGGACCGGCCCCGGAAGGTGCGCGTGACGCTGGGCCGGGAGGGGGACCTGGAGATCGACGTGGTCGAGATCGACCCCCTGCCGGAGCCGGTTCCCGTCCTCCTGGTGGACGAGCGCGTGGACCCGGACGACGAGCTGCTCTACCACAAGACCGACCGCCGCCGGCTGTACGACGGCACGCGACAGCGGGCGGAGCGCCGGGGGTACCGGGAGGTCGTCTTCCGGAACACCCGCGGCGAGGTCACGGAGGGCTCGTTCACGAACGTCTTCGTTCGCCAGGGGGACGCCTGGTACACGCCCCCGGTCTCCTGCGGCCTCCTGCCGGGCGTGGGCCGGCGGGAGCTGCTGGAGCGGCTGGAGGGGGCCGAGGAGCGCGTGCTCCGGCCGGCCGACGTCGCCTCCGCCGACTCGGTGTGGCTCTGCAACTCGGTCCGGGGGATGAAGCGGGC
>CAYZLN010000067.1:0-8823 GCA_964479295.1 uncultured Gemmatimonadota bacterium | reverse complement strand
GGCCGGCCCCCGGCGCCGCATCTCGGGACCCGCGCTCCTGCTGGGGGCCGCGGCGCTGGCGGCGGCGTGCGGCCCCGGGCGGGCCCCGGCCGGGGAGGAGGCGCCCGACGACCGCACGCCCCTGCCGACGCGCGAGCCGTTCGTGCGGGTCGGCGTGGACGTCGGGGAGGACTCCCTCCGGGTGTCGGCCCCGGGCGGGCTCCGCGTGACGGACCTGGAGGACGACGAGCCCGTGCCGGGCTCGGGGACGGCCGGGACGTGGACCCTCCGGGCGGCCGGGGAGGGGGTCGAGGCCACGGGTCCGGCGGCCGACGCGCCCGGAGGCGGCGGCCGCGCGACGCGGTCGCGCGGGGTCCGGCTCCGGCCCGGGGGGGAGGGCGGCGTGGAGCTCGAGGGCCGCGCCTACCGGGGCGCTCTCGAGGTCTACCGGGTGCGGGGCCACGGCCTGGTGGCGGTCAACGAGCTCGACCTCGAGGCCTACCTGCTGGGCGTGGTGCCCGTGGAGATCGGCCGGCGCTCGGAGGAGGAGCTGGAGGCGGTGAAGGCGCAGGCGGTGGCGGCCCGGACGTACGCCGTCCGTCATCTCGGACGGCGCGACTCGCTGGGGTTCGACGTCTTCGGCAACGTGGAGGACCAGGTGTACGGCGGACGGGAGGCGGAGCGGGCGGACGCGACGCGGGCCGTCCGGGCGACGGAGGGCGAGGTGCTCACGTGGCGCGGACGACCCGTCCGGGCCTACTACCACTCCACGGGAGGGGGGACGACGGCACGCGTGACCGACGTGTGGAACCTTCCCGACGCCCCGTACCTCGTCCGGGTGTCCGACCGGCGTCCGGGCGGGGGGGACTACTGCGACATCTCCCCCCGGTACCGGTGGGAGGAGTCGTGGACGCCGGAGGAGCTGCGGGCGTCGGTGGAGGCCGGGCTCGAGCGCCGCTTCGGGGTCGAGGACCCCGTGGCGGGGGTCCGGTCGGTCCGGGTCCTCGGGCGCGTGGACGGGGGGCGGGTGGACGAGCTCGAGATCCGCACCGACGGCGGCGTGTGGACGGTGACGAAGAACGACATCCGCTTCTTCCTTCGGACCCCCGACGGCCGGGCCCTGCGCTCCACCCGGTTCGACGTCGTGACGTCGCCCGGCGACGGGGAGGGGCTGGAGCTGCGGGGCCGGGGCTTCGGCCACGGCGTGGGGATGTGCCAGTGGGGCGCCATCGGGCGGTCGCGGGCGGGCGAGGGCTACCGGGAGATCCTGGCGCACTACTACCCGGACACGGAGCTGGCGCAGGCGTACTGAGCGGTCGCGAGAGCGCGCCGTACGGGACGAGCGAGCACACCCGCGGGAGGACGCAACCATGGCGAGAGACGTCGACGTGGCGGTGGTCGGGGCCGGAGGGGCCGCGCAGGTGGTCCATCTCCCCATCCTGAAGCGCCTTCCCGACCTGAACGTCGCGGCCCTGGTCGACCCCCAGGCGGAGAAGGCGCGCACCATAGGCGAGCGGTTCGGGGTGGAGCGGATCCTCGGGGACGTGGAGGAGCTGGGCGGGCTCGAGGGCCTCGACGCCGTGGTCGTCTGCTCGCCGAACGACACGCACGAGGAGGTCGTCCTCTCCTGCCTCGACCGGGGGCTCCACGTCCTCTGCGAGCGGCCCCTCTCCACCTCGCCCGAGTCGGCGGCCCGGATGCTGGACGCCGCGGAGGAGTCGGAGCGGCAGCTCATGGCCGCCATGAACCTGCGGTTCCGCTACGACCTGCGGTCGATCCGGGAGTTCGTCCTGAGCGGCGAGCTCGGGGACGTCTTCTTCCTGCGCACTTCGTGGCTCAACCGCCGCGAGCGGCGGCCCCGGGCGGGCTGGCGGCGCCAGAAAGAGCGCGCCGGCGGAGGCGTGCTCATGGACCTGGGCGTGCAGGCGGTGGACCTTGCGCTCTGGCTCCTGGGCTTCCCTGAGGTCGATCGGGTCAGCGCCCGGTTCCACCGCCGCGACGGCGTGGAGGACTCGGCCATGGCCCTCCTGTCGCTGTCCGGCGGCACGACCGTCAGCGTCGAGGTGACCTGGGAGCTGATGGAGGAGCGCGACCGTCACGGGGTCTACGTCTTCGGGACCCGGGGCTCCGCCGGGACCTCGCCCTTCCGCGTGCTCAAGGAGATGGAGACGGGGCTCACCGACGTCACCCCTCCCCTCGACGTCGACCCCGGCGGCCTCTACACGGCGTCGTACCGGCAGGAGTGGGCCTACTTCCTCCGGCGGGTCCGGGGCGAGCGCCCGATCGAGGTGGAGCGCCACCAGGTGCACCTCATGGAGGCCATCGAGGCCTGCTACCGGTCCGCCGAGACCGGCCGGGAGGTGGACGTGTGACGCCCACCGGGGGGCGGTCCGTGCTGCCCCGCGGGCCGGCCGCCCCGCTGGTGGCGAGCGGCCTGCTGCTGGGCCTCGCGTATCCCCCCTTCCACCTGGTGGCGCCGTCGTTCCTGGCGCTGGTCCCCCTGGCCCTCTGGGTGGGCCGCCTGCCCCGGGGCCCGGAGGGCCGGCGGGAGGCCCTCCGGGGCGGGCTCCTCCTCGGACTGGTCTTCCACAGCCTGCTCCTCCACTGGCTGGCCACGGCGCTGGTGGCCCACTCCCTCCTCGCCGTGCCCGCCTTCCTCGCGGCCGTGCTGGTCCTCTCCGGCCTCCTGGCGGCGGGGACGGCCGCCATGCACGCCCTGACGGACCGTCTCGCCTGGCCGGTGTGGCTGGCGGTGCCCGTCTGCTGGACCGCGACGGAGTGGCTGCGGGCCCACCTGGGGGACCTCTCCTTCCCCTGGATGCAGCTCGGCGACAGCCTCACGGGGTGGCCGCGGCTCGTCGGGGCCGCCGACGTGGTGGGGAGCCGGGGGCTGAGCTTCTGGCTGGCGCTGGTGAGCGGGCTCGTCGCCGAGGCCCTCCTCCGGCGGGCGCCGCCGGCCCTCGAGCGGTGGCTGCCCGGGGACGGCCCGGGGGCGGAGGGGCCGGCGGCCGCCGGGGGGCGCCTCGCGTGGCGACCCGCAGTCGCCGCCCTCCTCGTCGTCGCCGTGCCGCTGGCGTACTCGCTCCACCGCTGGACGACGCTCGAGCTCGAGCCGGCGGCCGAGGTGACGGTGCTCCAGCCGGACGTCGCCCCGGAGCTCAAGCTCGCCCCCGACGCCGCCGCCGACAGCGCCGGGGCGTCGGTCGCCCGGCTGCTCGGCGGCGCGGCCGCGCCGGAGGCCGGGCGGGCGGACCTGGTCGTCCTCCCCGAGACGGTGGTCCCGCGGGCGGTCGACGCGCCGTCCGGGGGCGGTGGGTCCGCCCGCTCCCGGGACGGGTCCTCCGGGGCCGCGGGCTGGGTGACCGACGTCGCCGGGCGGCTCGGAGCCCCCGTGCTGTTCGGGGCCCTCGACGAGCGCCGGCCGCCGGGCGGGGACGGCGTGGAGCGCCGCAACGCGGTGTTCCTTCGCGCGCCCGACGGGCGGCGGCTCGGACGCTACGCCAAGCGTCGGCTCGTGCCGGCGGTGGAGACCACGCCGTTCCTGGAGGCGGCGTGGCTCCGAGAGGGGCTCGCCGGTCTCCTCGGGCCGAGGTTCGGGGGGCTCACGCCGGGCCCCGGGCCGCGGCTGCTGGCGGCGGGCGGGACGCGGTTCGGCGTCCTGATCTGCTACGAGTCGATCTTCGCCGGCCTGGGCCGGGGGTACCGGGAGCGCGGGGCGGACGTCCTGATCAACGTCACCAACGACGCCTGGTTCGGCCGCGACGAGCCCGCCTGGAGGCGCACCAGCGGGCTGTACCAGCATCCGGCCCATCTGGTGATGCGCGCCGTGGAGACGCGGACGGGAGTCGTGCGCTCGGCCAACAGCGGCGTCTCGGGGGTCGTGGACCCGATGGGGCGGTGGACCCGCCGGACGGAGCTCTTCGAGCCGGCGGCGTTCACGGAGACGGTCTCCACCACGGAGGGGCGGACCCTCTACGTGAGATGGGGCGACGTCGTCGGGGGGATGGCGGCTCTGGCGGCCGCCCTCGGCGTCGTGGCCGCGGCGCTCCGGGGCCGTCGGGGCCGCGGCCCCCCGGCCCGCGCCTGACGCTCGCCGGGGCCGTCGGGCCCCACGGCGCTCAGCCGCCCTCCACGGCCTCCTTCCGCCGGCTCAGCACGAGGCGCCCGTCCTCGGGCCGCTCCCGCCGGTAGCCGAGCAGGTGGAAGAGGTCGACCGTCACGTGCCCGGCGAGCAGCGGATGGACGACCAGGGTCTCCTCGCGGTCCGGGTGCGCCTCGACGCCCGGCAGCAGCCGGGCGAGCCGGTCGACCCGCAGCCGCCGGAGCAGCGCGGACGTCCGGAGCCAGACCGGCGAGACCTCCCGGACGAGGAAGAACCCCTCCTCGCCCTTGGCCTGGTAGAGGGGCAGGAAGAGGCGGCCCTCCACCGGCGCCTGGACCTCGCCCCGGCGGTCCCGGGCCACCGGCTCCCCGGCCTCCACCTCCTGGAAGTTCCGGAACCCCGGCATCATACGGAACTCGTCGCCCTCCCGGAGCTCGTGGCGGTAGCGGAGCTCGAAGATCCGCGGCACGCCGTGGACGGCCTCCGAGAGCCGGGCCCGGAGCCCGCCGGCCTCCGGGACGTGGCCCAGCTTCACGCACCCGGCGGCGACGAGGGCCAGCCAGAGCACCGCGACGAGGTGCTCGACGGAGTCGGGGTCGGCGTGGTTGCCCCCCTCGACGGCCAGCGTCACGTGGCCCAGGTGGTGCAGGTAGTCCAGCAGGGCCCCGTCGACCTCCTCCTCGAGGCCCAGGACCAGGGGCAGCGGGAAGTTCCCGGCGAAGGTGCGGTTGCGCAGCGAGTCGCTGAAGGTCAGGAAGGGGACGCTCTCGGAGGAGGTGGTGTGGAGGTCGAGGCAGAAGGTCCTGGAGCCGCCCGAGCCGTCGAGCTCGGACGTCACCGCCTCCAGCAGCTCCCGCTGCTCCCGGGCCTCCACGGTGTCGGGGGCCTTCCGGCCGTCGCGCAGCGCCGCGATCCGGTCGAGGGTCCAGACCCGGTTGAGGTCCTCGTCGACGTAGCGGGAGCCCCTCTCGAGGGCCGTGAGGTTGCCGGCCAGCCCGACGAGCTCCCCCCGGAACGGCGTCCGCTCCCCGGAGAGGCGGGAGAGGACCCGACGGATCGCCTCGACCCCGGAGGGCTCGTTCCCGTGCACCCCTCCGACGCATACCACGAGGGGGCCCGACGAGGCCCCCGTGTATCGTCCGAGCAGGCGGTCCCGCGGAGTCCCGTCTCGTCTCTCCCGGGCTGGAGCTCCAGTCACGGCTCTGCTTCGTCGATCACTCCGTGGACGACTCCTCCAGCCGGCGTGCCAGGAGCTGCCCCGCGATGTCGAGGAAGTCGTGCTCCGTCACGATCCCCACGAGACGGCCGTCCTGGACGACGGGCAGACAGGGGACCGACTGGCGGCGCATCTTCTCGATGGCCTCCAGCGTGGACGTCTCCGGCGAGGCCGTCACGAGCTCCTCCTCCATGACCTCGCTCACCGCGACGGGGGCGTCGGCGCGCTCCCGCTCGTCGCTGGTGAGGAAGCGGAGGAGGGACCGGTCCGAAACGAGGCCGACCAGGCGGTGCTCGTCGTCCTCGACGGGAATGTACCGTACCCCGTGCCACGCCATGAGATTCGCCACCAGGTCGACCGACTCGTCCCGCCCCACCGTGAGGAAGTCGGTGTCCATGAAGCCCTCGAGCTGCAGGTATCCGGGCTGCCACCCCCCCGCCTCGTCGAGGGTCGCCAGCTCCCACTCGTGGAGGGGATCCCCGGTGCGCTGCCGCGCGGCCGTCGCCCCGGTGACGGCGCGCAGGCGCTCGTCGAGCGTCGCGGCGTCCTTCATCTCCGCCAGCGAGCGGAGCATCCAGACGGCGCCCGTCCGTCCGGCGTCCACGCGGTCGCCGATCACGCCCAGGTAGCGGTCGACGTCCTCCTCGTCGATTCCGGACTCGCGGAGCCCGTCTCGGGCCATCGGGAGGAGGCGCTCGCGGACCAGCTCGGGCACGTCGTAGGCCTCGCCCCCCGTCCAGGTGAGCTGCGCCCCCATCCCCAGCCGCGCGGCGGCGATGAAGTTGCCCCGCGCGTCGTCGAAGTCCATCACCTCGGAGATGTCCCCGTGCTCCCGGGCCACGCCGTTCAGGAGCCCGAAGAAGAAGGCGGCGTTCGCCATCTCGTCCAGCACGGTCGGGCCCGACGGCAGCACCCGGTTCTCGATCCGGAGGTGGGCCTGCCCCGAGGAGGAGACGCCGTAGCACGGCCGGTTCCACCGGTAGACGGTGCTGTTGTGGAGCTGGAGCGCCGCGAGCTGGGGGGCGCGGCCGCTCTCTATGGCCTCGAAGGGGTCCTCGTCGGGCTCCTCGTAGAAGATGGAGCGGAAGCGGGCGATGTCCTCCTGGTAGATCTCCAGCACCGACTCGTCCACCCACTGGCGCCCGAAGGTCACGCGCGGCGGGATGTCGCGGACGTCGGGGGCCCGGGCCCGCGTGTCCACGGACTGCTGGAAGAGCGCGATCCGGGTCTCGTGCCAGAGCCGCTTGCCGAAGAGGACCGGCGAGTTCACGGCCACGGCCAGCACCGGCGCGGTGACGGCCTGGGCCACGTTGTAGAGGCGGGCGAACTCGTCCGGGTCCACCTGGAAATGGACCTGGAAGCTGGTGTTCGCGGCCTCCACCATGATGGACTCCGTCTCCAGGTGCATCTCGTCGGTGCCCCGGAGGTAGAACTGGAACTTCCCGCCCCGCATCCGGAGCAGCGCCTCCTCGAGGCGCCGGTAGCGCTCCTTGGGGGTCATGTTGTCGGAGTTCAGGTCGGACTTCCTGAGCGTGGGGAGGATCCCGGTCAGGAGGATCTCGGCGTCCCGCTCCCGGGCCGTGCGGTGGACCAGCTCCAGGAGGTCCTCGAGCTGCTCCTGGAGGCGGCTGAGGCAGTCGTCCCCGTAGGGAACGGGCTCCGCGTTGAGCTCCATGTTGAAGCGCCCCAGCTCCGGGACGACCCGGGGGTCGTCGATGCGCTCCAGGATCTCGGTGTTGACCGGCGCGGGGCGCCAGTTGTTGTCCACCAGGAAGAACTCCTGCTCCGCGCCGATGTGGCGCGTCCCGGTCTGGATCAGGTCGCTGTGAAGCACCTCCTCGAGGGCCCGCACGTCCCGGAGGAGGTGCTGCGTGAACCGGCGGAGCTCTTCGCTCTCCTGCTCGGCGGTCGTGTCGGCCATGCCGTCGTCTCCCTGAAGGGTGGAGTCGGGTCAGCCCCCAAGCTCGGCGCTGCGTCGCCGCGGAACAAGGCCCGTCTCTTCCAGGAAGGCCCCGGCCACCCTCCTCCACGTGAACTCTCGTACGCGATCGCGCCCCGCTCTCCCCATCTCGCGCCGGGTGCCGGGCTCGCGGGCGAGACGCTCGAGCGCGCCGGCCAGCGCGGCGTGGTCCCTCGGGGAGACGAGCAGCCCGACCTCGCCGTGGGGGACCACCTCGGGGACGGCCGCGGCCCGGCCGGCGACGATCGGCAGGCCCGCCGCCATGGCCTCCAGGAAGACGATGCCGAAGCCCTCCTGGAGCGAGGGCAGGCAGAAGACGTCGGCGCGACGGTACTCCGCCCTGACCCGGCGGGCGTCCTCCACCTCGCCGAGGAACGTCGCGTCGCCCCCCAGGCCCAGGTCGGCGGCGAGCTCCCGGAGGGCCGGGAGGCGGGGGCCGCCCCCCACCACCCGAAGCCGGGCCCCCGGCACCGAGCGACGCAGGCGCGCGAAGGCCCGGACCAGCGTCCCGGTGTTCTTGCGCGGGTACTGGCGTGCGACGCTCAGGACGCTGAAGGCGCCCGGGCCTCCTCGGTCCGCGTCGTCGCCGGCCCGCTCCGCGTCGCCTCCGGGCCCGTCCGCGGCGCGGCCGCCCCCGGCCGGATCGTCCTCCCAGGCCTCCAGGTCGAGGCCCTCCGGCACCACCCGGACCCGGTCGTCGTCGAGGCCGTACGCGCCCACCGCCACCCGGCGGGCGTAGCCGCTGGTCACCAGCACCCTGTCGGCCCGCCGGGCCGCCCGTCGCTCGAGCCGGGAGAGGATCCGGAAGCGGAGCCGGGTGAGCCCCTCCTCGAACCGCATCTCGTCGGCGGCGATCCCCTTCAGCGCGGTCACGCGTCTCACCCCCTCGACCTCGAGGAAGCAGCCGTCCAGATCGAAGCCGACCACCAGGTCCCAGCCGTCGGGGTCGAAGCTCCGGCGGAGCCCGAGGTTGAAGAGGACCCGGCCCAGGAGGCCGCCCCTCGGCAGCCGGCGGGGGCCGACGCGCTCGACCCGATGGCCGAGGCGCTCGAGCCCCCGGGCCAGCCCGTCGATGGCCACCGCCGACCCGGTCCCTTCCGCACGGCCCCGGACCCAGGAGTCGAGGAAGGCGATGCGGAGGGGTCGGGACGCGGTCACGGGGCGCGGTCGGGTCCGGGGCGAGCGGCTCGTGGCGGCGGCGCGGCCGCCCGGCGGCGGCCGACCGAGACGCCGGTCAGAGCTCCTCGATCTTCGCGGCCAGGACGAAATCGTTCTCGGTGAGCCCGTCGACGGCGTGGGTCCAGATCTTCACGTCCACGCGCCCCCAGGACAGGTGCAGGTCGGGGTGGTGGCCCTCGGCCTCCGCGAGCTCGCCGATCCGGGTCACGAAGTCGAGCGCGGTGGCGAAGTCGGGGAACTCGAAGGACTTCTCGAGATGGTGGCCCTCGACCACCTCCCATCCGGCGTCGAGCTCGCGGCGGAACGCCTCGATCCTCCCCTCCGGGAGCGTGGGCATCCCGCCGTGGCAGGGCACGCACTCCTTCTCGGCCAGTCGGCTCGTCATCG
>CAYZLN010000066.1:4517-8828 GCA_964479295.1 uncultured Gemmatimonadota bacterium | reverse complement strand
AGAGCGCGAGGATCGGCGGGGAGTAGTAGAGCGGCCCCAGGTACGGCACGCCCAGGTCCCCGGCCGTCCGGATCAGGGCCTCGACCGCGGCGATCAGGGCCGCCACCGCGATCCGGCCCTTCCGGGTGCTGACGGTGGTGCGGGGGTCGGTGAGCATGAAGAAGACGAAGAGCTGGTACATCGGCCCCGTCAGCGGGGCCGCCTCGGCGGCGAAGGGCGTGCCCAGGGCCGCGCTCCGGACGGCCGCCAGCGCCAGGAAGGCCGCCACGTAGGTCGCGGTCACGTGGAGCATCCCCACCCGGGCCACGATCACCAGCCCGAAGGCCCAGATCACCGCGTTCGTGCCCAGCGCGTTGCCCCACTGCTCGCTCAGGATCGCCACGTTCCCGGACGCCAGCAGCAGGAGGACGCCGATCCCGAAGTTGCTGGGGTTCCAGAGGTGCCGCCCGCGGACCCGGAGCACGTACTTCGAGGCGATGGAGAGGAAGCCGCCCAGGAGGAACGGCCACAGGAGGTGGGACTGGGGCTTGACCAGGATGGCCACGCTGATGCCCGTGATGTAGGCGCTCAGCAGGCTGCGCCCCTCGCCGCGCACGATCCGGGAGAGGGCCGCCTCCGCCACGAGCGCCGAGCCGAGCGCCGCGGCGAGCCGGTCGTAGCCCCCGAGGATGCCGTACCGCCACTCCCCCACCACCAGGATCAGGGTGATGAGGAACTCCACCAGGATCCGGGGGTCCAGCTCGCCCAGCCACCGCCAGCCCTCCCGGACCCCGTCCCGGAGGCGACGCCACGGGGTCACGGGGCGGTCACGGGGTCGGCTCCTCGACGCGGTGGACGCGGTCGACGGCCGGCCCCTCGATCTCCTGCGTCCGGCCCGAGGGCCACTCCACCTCCACCCGCTCGACCTCCGGGGTCGACCCCAGCCCGAAGAAGAGGCGCCGGTCGCTCTGCGAGGCGAAGCCCGCCCCGGCCGTCACGACCTGGCGCTGACGCCCGCCGCCGGCGAAGTGCAGTGTGACCCCGGCGCCGACGGCGCTCCGGTTGCTGGCCGTCCCCACCAGGCGGAACCCGATCCAGTGCCGCCAGCCGGGGGCCTCGTTCCGGTAGACGAGGGCCGGGCCGCGCTGGTTGGCGACCACGACGTCCTGGTCGCCGTCGTCGTCCAGGTCGGCCAGTGCGACGCCCCGGCCGTCCAGCCGGTCCCGCACGCCCACCGCCCAGCCGACCTCGGCCATGCCCTCCTCGCCCCGGTTGAGGTACACCCGCGACCGCTGGTAGCCGGAGAGGCTCCGCTCGCCGATGGCGGGCCAGTTCGCGGCGTCCTCGAACACCATCCGGTGCGCCCCGGTGATCTTGGCCATGTCGTACCAGTAGCTCTCGTCGGGGTCGGCCGAGATCATCCCGTTGGCCACGAAGAGGTCCACCCGGCCGTCGAGGTCGAGATCGCCGAACCGGGCCCCCCAGGCCCAGCCCGCGTCCGCCAGCGGCCCTTCGGCCGCGTTCCGGAACCGGGGCGACGGCCCGCGGAGCTCGTTCAGCCGGAGGTTGTTCCCCTGGAAGAGGTACCCCCGCTCGGAGATGTTCGTCACGTAGACGTCGAGCCGCCCGCGGTTGCGGACGTCGCCGAGGGCCACCGACATCCCGCTCCCCGACTCCCCGAGACCCACCGAGGCCAGCTCGAAGCCCTCGCCCCCGTCGTTCAGCAGCAGCTCCTCGGGCCCGTAGTCGTTGGCCAGGTAGAGGTCCTGCCAGCCGTCGCCGTCGAAGTCCGCGGCCCCGACGGCCAGGGTCCACCGGGTGCTCCCCACCCCCTGGCTCCAGTGGGTCTCCTCCGTGCCCATCTCCTCGGTGACCTCGCGGAAGGTGCCGTCCCCGAGGTTCCGGAACAGGCGGTTGCGGCCCCCGTTGTCGGCGAACTCCCAGCTCTCGGGCATGATGCGGGTGGTGGTGAGGTCGAAGAAGTCGACCTCGGCCCGGTAGTAGCCGCAGAGGTAGAGGTCCAGGAGCCCGTCCCGGTCGTAGTCGAACCAGACGGCGCAGTTCGCGTTCATCCAGGTCTCCAGCCCCGCTTCCTCCGTCACGTCCACGAACCGCGGCACCTCCACGCCCCCGGCGGCGCGGCCGCCGGTGTCGTCGGGCGGGACGCCGCGGTTCTCGAGCAGGACGGGGGTCCCCCACCGGTAGACGAGGACGTCGTCGTCGCCGTCGTTGTCGTAGTCGGCCCAGACCGACCCCATGGAGACGCCCTCGCCCTCCCGGTTCAGATCGGCCAGGCCCGCCGCGCCGGCGGCCTCGACGAACGTGCCGTCCCCCCGGTTCAGGTAGAGGGCGTTGTCGGCCCCGGCCCGGCTGCTGGTGAAGTAGAGGTCGGGCCAGCCGTCCCGGTTCGCGTCCGCCACGGACACCGACGCGCCGAGCATGGCGACGTACGGGGCGATGTGCGAGAGCCGGTCGTCCAGCCGGGGCGCCTCGTGCTCGAAGTCGACGCCCACCTCCTGCGAGACCTCCCGGAGCCGCAGCTCCAGCCCCGGCGGGACCTCGGACGCGCCCGTCCGGTGGTCGAGGAACGCCGCGGCGGCCAGGCCCGCCGCGAAGAGCACGGCCGCCACGACGCGGCCCCTTGTCTCCCTCTCCATCCCTACCTCCGGCTCGACTGCGTCCTCCGCTCCCCGGGCCCGCGCCCCCGGCGGGCCCCGCCCCGGACGGCGCGGGTCGGCCTCACTCCCCCGCCGTGACCGTGAGCTCGCGGACCCCGGAAGGGACCGGGACCTGCGACGTCCCGCCGCCCGGCCACCGGACCCACAGCGCCTCCGGCTCGGCGCGCAGACCCAGGACGGGCTCGACGTGGTCCCGGGACCAGTACCCGGAGCCGCCGTGGACCTCCCGGGCCGGTCCCCTGCCGTCGGCGTAGACCACCCGGGCCACCGCGCCGATCGCGTCCGGGTTGCCGTCGGGCCCCTCCAGCCGCACCCGGAGACCCGGGCGCGCCCCCTCGTTCCGGAAGAGCCGGGTCGGGCCGCCGTTCTGGGCGACGGCGAGGTCGACCCTCCGGTCCCCGTCGTAGTCCGCCAGGGCCGCCCCCCGCTGATCGCCGTGGACGCGGATCCCCGACCGCGAGGCGCCGAGGGGCTCCAGCCCGCCGTCGCCGTCCCCCAGCAGGACGAGCCCGAGGCCGGCGTCGTGCCGGGCCACGTCGTACGCGGTCGGGTAGAAGTTCTGGCTCAGGAAGACGTCCTCGTGGCCGTCGCCGTCCAGGTCGCCCACGGCCACGCCGGTGCTCGGGGCGAGCTGCGCCTCGGCGGGCAGCGGCGTCGCCTCGAAGCTGCCCCCGCGGTTGAGCAGCAGCAGGTGCGCGTACCGCCTCGCCACCATCCTGTACGTGCTCCCCGGGGCGACGCCGAGGATCTCCCGGAGGCTCGCCTCGCTGTACGCCTCGTGGCCGCCGACGCGGGAACGGACCGCGGGGACGGCCCGGCGGAAGCGCTCGTACGGCTCCAGCGGGACGAACCCCTCGCCGTCCGGGGCGCCCCGCGCCGGCAGGAAGTCCCAGCTCCCGTTCCGGTCGAAGTCCCCCGAGAACAGGACGAGGGGCCGGTCGGGCGCGGGGCGGGGCCGGACGTTCCGCCCCCAGCCCGTCACGACCAGGTCCATCCGCCCGTCCCCGTCGAAGTCGCCCGCGGCGATCCCGTTCCACCGCCCCAGCAGCCGGTCCAGCCCCCACTCCTCCGTCGCGTCACGGAACGCGCCGCCCTCGTTCAGCAGGAGGCGCACCGGGCCCCACTCGTGCGCCAGCAGCAGGTCGGGGTCCCCGTCGGCGTCGACATCCGAGAAGACCGCCCCCGAGACCATGCCGATCCCGTCCAGCAGCTCCTCGTCGGCCGGGTCCCGGCGCCATCCCCCGTCCTCGTTCCGCAGCAGCCGGGAGCTGGCCGTGACCGGGTACGCCCAGTGGACGATCCGGCCGCCGACGAAGAGGTCCAGGTCCCCGTCCCCGTCCACGTCGGCCGTGGCGAGGGGCCCGGCCCCGCTGGGCGCCCCCTCCGCCGCCGGCCGGAGCCCCGGGGCCGTTCCGCCCCCCGGAGCGGCGCCGAGAACGGAGGGCGCTTCCCGGGCCGCCTCCCTGTCCTCCGCCTGCCAGTTGGACTGGCCCATCAGCAGCCGCCGGCCGTCCCCTTCGCCCGGAAGGGCCACCGCCGCCGTCCGGTCCAGCCGGCCGGGCTCCGCCTCCAGGGGGACGCGGGTGAACGCGCCGTCGTCGTTGCGGAGCCAGCTCGCCCGACCGCCGCCCCCCGGGGGAACGACCAGGTCCGG
>CAYZLN010000066.1:1208-4417 GCA_964479295.1 uncultured Gemmatimonadota bacterium | reverse complement strand
GTCACCTCCTTCTCCTGGACGGGGACGGGGCCGCCCTCCAGCCGCACCTTCGCCCCGACCCCCCGGGTGTCGGGCGGCTCGCCCCGGAGCCGGACCGCCACCCGCGGGGCCCCGGCGTCGTTGCGGAGCACGCGCGCCGGCTCGCCGAGGCGGTTGATCACCACGTCGAGGTCGCCGTCCCCGTCCAGGTCGCCGGTGGCCATGCCGTGGGAGATGTCGCTCTCCGTCCCGATCCCCCACCCCTCGCCCGTGTCGCGGAAGGTGAGGTCCCCCCGGTTCCGGAACGCCGCGTTCCGGTTCGGGAACTCCGGGTAGAGCCGCTTCATCTCCCGGGTGCTGGCCCGGCCCTGGAGCTCGGTGATGCGGGCCGCCACGTCGCCGTGGAGGATGTCCCGGGAGTAGCCGTTGGCGACCAGGAGGTCCTCGTACCCGTCCAGGTCGACGTCGAGGAAGGCCGAGGCCCAGGTCCAGTCCGACGCGTCGACGCCGGCGTACCGGGCCACCTCCGCGAAGCTGCCGTCCCCCCGGTTGAGGAAGAGGGTGTTCCGCTGCACCTGGGGCCGGTTCCCGGTGACGCCCGGCGGGCTCCGGTACGGCCCCCGGAGGGGGATCTCGAGGAGGCGCCGCCGGAGGTCGCGGCTCTGCATCTCGGCGGCGAAGGCGTCGACGTCGCCGTCCCGGTCGACGTCGGCGAAGTCCACCGACATGGAGGCGTGCGGCGTCTTCCGGAGGGCGTGGCGCGGCGCCGCCCGGAAGGTCCCGTCGCCCTGGTTGATCCAGAGCCGGTCCGGGTCGTGGAAGTCGTTGCAGACGTACAGGTCCGGGCGCCCGTCGCCGTTCACGTCGTAGAAGCGCGCCGCCAGGCCGAAGTCCGCGACGGCCTCCTCCAGGGGGCGGCCGTCCTCGTCGCGGAAGGCGCCGTCCGTCCACGACACCGGCTCGAAGCGCCCCGTCCCGTCGTTCAGGTACAGGCGGTCGGGCTCCGCCTGCTCGACGACGACCCTCCGGCCCTGACGCACCTCGATCCTGTAGTGGTCGCGGAACCGGGGGGCCACCACCGCCGAGTCGCCCTCCTCCACGACGATCTCACCCTCCAGCTCGGAGAGCGGGCGCTCGAAGGTGCGCAGGACGTCGCTGGCGCTCTCCGCCTTGTAGGCGGTGCGGTAGAGGTCCAGGTCGCCGTCCCCGTCCACGTCGGCCAGCGTCGCGGTCGTGCTTCCGAGGCCCCCGGCGAGCCCGGCGTCGACTTCCGTGAAGCGGCCCGCGCCGTCGTTGCGGTAGACCACGTCGGGCCCGCCGAGGGAGGTCACCACCAGATCGAGGTCGCCGTCCCCGTCGACGTCGGCCGCCGCCGCCCCGGTGGAGTAGCGGCCGGCCGCGGCCACCCCCGCGCTGTCGGTGACCTCCTGGAACTCCCAGCCGCCCAGGTTCCGGTAGAGGGCGTTCGGGCCCTCGAGGCGCGCCAGGTAGACGTCGGTGCGCCCGTCGCCGTCGAAGTCGCCGAGGGCCACGCCCGACCCGACGAGCAGATGCTCGTTGTCGAGGGCGTCCTCGGTGTCCACCCGGTTCGAGAACTCGACGCCGGTGCGCGACGGCGACAGGGGGGTGAACCCGCCCCCGGACTCCCCCGAGACCCGGAGCTCCCGCCACCGGTGGCCGTCCGCCTCGTGCCACTCGGGCGGGGGGGACGAGCACGCCACCACGGCGGCCAGCGCGACCGCGAGCCCGGCGAGGCGCCGGGGGGTCACGGGGCCTCGCCCCGCCTCCGCCCGTCGGCGCGTGCGGTGTCGGAGCCGGCAGCGGGGAGAGCGAGGGGGCGGATCCCCGGGCCCGGAACGACCCGGGTCTGGTAGGTCTCCAGGTACGCCCGGTGGACGGAGTCGCGGGGGTAGCCCTCGCCCGGGGCGTGGGGGTAGCGGGACTGGCCGTGGAACGGCAGCGGCCCCACGGAGTCGCCGGTGGCGGTGTTGAGGTCGGCGTCCTTGATCCAGCCGTCCGTGTACAGGAGGAAGGTCCGGGTCCACCCGTCCGCGTCCTCCGGCGGCGGCGGGGCGTCGAACTCCACGGTCATCTCGTCGCCCGGGGCCATCACGACGTACCGGTCGTCGGCGTCGCCCAGCAGCGGGAGCACGTCCCCGTAGCGCGTGTAGCGTCCGGGGATGGCGAGCCAGGGGCTCCTCGTCGAGACGTCGCCGTAGTCGAACCAGTGGGGGCCGTGCCGGCCGCCCTTCCGGTACTCCCGGGAGAAGCCGCGGTAGTGGAGGTCGGCCGCGACCGGCCGGAGCAGGCGCGGCGCGGGCCCCGGCGGTCCCCGCCGGGCCGACCCGCCCCCGGACGCCTCGGCGTCCGTCCCGGCCCCGTCGCCGGCCGGGGACGCCCGTCCCCACCGCGCGGCCGCCTCCCGGGCGTCCCCCTCGACGACGGTCCCGCCGGCGTCCACGGCGAAGAAGGCGTGGTCCCAGTAGACCTGCATGTTCGTCCGGACCCGCACCCGCGGGTCGTCGGGGGGGACGACCCCGCTCACGTCCACCACCACCGTCTTGTCCTTGCCGGAGGGGAACCCGACCGGGCCCACCGGCCGCCAGCCCCCGTCGCCGTCGGGCACCGCCAGGCGCGGGGGTCTGACCGACAGGCTGTCCGACTGGGCCACCGCCACGTTGATGCTGGCGTCGGTGGGGAAGACCCATCCCCGCAGGAAGAGATGGGCGCGCCCGGCCCGGACGGCCTCCGGGGGCAGCTCGAGCACGACCTCGTGGGGCTCGACGATCCCCTGGTGGGGCCCGGGCTCCAGGTCCGAGACGTACCTGTGGTCCCGGGCCCGCAGCGCCGGGAGCAGGTCGTCGCCGGCGCCGTCGCGGGCCGACGCCGGCGGGAGCCGGTCGGCCACCCGGTAGAGCCGGAGCTCGGGCGGGGCCGGCGGGGCGAACGCCTCGTCGACGTAGACCTCCACGGAGTCGGGGTGGTCGACGGCCAGGAGCTTCACCTCGTCCACGTAGCCGACCTCCCACAGCTCCTCGGTGAGCTGCAGACGGTACCGCCCCGAGCGGGGCGCGAGCTGACCGGGGGCGATCCGCACGTACTCCCGGGACGAGCCGGGAGGGGCGTAGCGGCGCCCGGTGGCGGCCCGGCCCGACCCGCCCGTCGCCCCGTCCGCCCCCTCGCCGACCGGTGCGCCCGGGCCGGCGCCGTCCGCCCGGTCCCCCGCCGCG
>CAYZLN010000066.1:0-1198 GCA_964479295.1 uncultured Gemmatimonadota bacterium | reverse complement strand
GGCCGGCCCGGCCCGCCCGGCGTCCCGGCCGCCCGCTCGCCGTCCGCGGCGTCCGGGCCTCCGTCCGCGGGGCCCGAACCGCCCTGCCCGCCCCCCGGCCCGGAGCCGTCCGGCCCCCCCATGATGCCGAGGGGCATCCCCAGCGCGCTCCGCCACACCGCGTCGGTGACGAACTCGTACCGGTCGCCGTTCCAGGCGTAGACGAACGCGCACGACCCCTTGAGCCGCTGCTGCTGGGCGACGTCCTCGTCCGTGCCCGGGAAGTGGAGGTGCTGGGGGACGCCGTTCGTCCAGACGATGCGCACCACGTCGGCCTTGAGCCGGCGCCCGAGGCCGAACTGCGTCTCGGGCCCCCGCACGGTCCGGGTCAGGCGGAGGTCGCCCGCCCGGACGTCCACGCGGGAGCCGATCCCGAACCGGTTCACCTTGCCGCTGCCCGGGCCGCGGCCCCGCAGCCGCAGGCGGAGGTGGTGGTTCGCGTTCCCGCCGTCGTTGCGCAGCAGCCGGGGCCCGCCCCGCCCGGCGGCCAGGAGGTCGCGGTCGCCGTCCCCGTTGTAGTCGAAGACGGCCAGCCGCCGGGCCGGGGGACGGGGGTCGGGGAGCAGGCGGGAGGAGAGGTCGGCGAACGCGCCGTCGCCCTCGTTGCGCAGGACGCGCACGCCTCCGGCCTCCCGGTCGCCGCCGAGGACGAGGTCGAGGCGGCCGTCGTTGTCCACGTCGACGAAGGCGACGTCGGCCCCGGCCGCCCCCGGCGCCGGGAGGTCGCCGCCGGCGCCGCGGTCGCGGGAGAACCGGCCGTCGCCGCCGTTCCGGAGCAGCGCGGGCGGGCCCTCGTCGGTGGAGACCGCCAGGTCCGGCCATCCGTCGTTGTCGTGGTCGCCCACGGCGACGGCCCCCGCCGACGCGATCGCGTCGACCCCGGCCGAGTCGGTGACGGGCGCGAACCGCCCCTCGCGGAGGTTGGCGTACAGCTCGAGCCCCCGGTCGCCCCGCGCCGCCACGAGGTCCAGGTCGCCGTCCCCGTCGACGTCGGCGTCGCCGACGTCCTCGACGAGCACCGGCCCGGCGACGCCGCCCCAGGCCTCCGGCGCCTCCGCGACGGCGCCGGCGCCGTCGTTGCGCAGGACGCGGCCGCCGTCCGCACCGCCGAGGACGAGGTCCAGGTCGCCGTCGTGGTCCAGGTCGACGGGGACGACGA
>CAYZLN010000065.1:2752-8835 GCA_964479295.1 uncultured Gemmatimonadota bacterium | reverse complement strand
TCGGCGGCGGCCTCCAGGATCGAGGGCACCTCGTGCTCCGTGAGCCCCGGGACGACCGGCGCCACGTTCACGCCCACCGGCACGCCGGCGTCGGCGAGCTTCGAGACGGCGTCGAGCCGGCGGCCGGGGGTGGGGGCCCGGGGCTCGAGGACGCGCCGCAGCTCCTCGTCCAGCGTCGTCACGGAGACCGTGACCCGGGCGGCGTCGTGCCGGGCCAGCCGGCCGAGAAGGTCGACGTCCCGGGCGACGAGCCGGCTCTTGGTGATGATGGAGACGGGGTTCCGGGCCTCGGCCAGCACCTCCAGGCATCCGCGGGTGATCTCCAGGCTCCGCTCCACGGGCTGGTAGGGGTCGGTGACGCCGCTCATCACCAGCGGCCGGGGCTCCCAGCCCGGGTCGGCCAGCTCGCGGCGGAGCAGCTCCGGGGCCTCCGTCTTGGCCAGGATCCGCGACTCGAACTCCAGCCCCGCCGAGAAGCCCAGGTACTCGTGGGTGGGGCGGGCGTAGCAGTAGACGCAGCCGTGCTCGCAGCCCCGGTAGGGGTTCACCGAGGCGTCGAAGGGGACGTCCGGGCTGTCGTTCGTGGTGACGATCGACCGCGACCGGTCGCGCAGCACGCGGGTCTCGGGGCCGGGCTCGTCCGCCCAGCGGTCGTCCCTCTCCACCTCCAGCTCGCGGAAGCGGTTGGGCGGGTTCCCGGCGGCGCCGCGGCCGTGCACGGGCAGGGACCTCATGGCGGCCGGGAAGGTAGGTCTTCGGTGTTTGTTCGGCAAGCCGCCGGGGGCGGCCCGGAGGCTACCGCCGGGGGCGGGCCGAGTCCGCGGGGGCCGACCCGGCAGCGGTGTCGCGCGCCGGGGCGTCGGCGACGCTGTCGGGGAGGGCCTGCCGCCGGACGCGGGCGTCCTCCTCGAGGTCCCGCTCGATGACCCAGAAGACGTCCTGCGCCCACGGCGTCTTCCCCGGGTCCAGGGCGAACTGGCGGCGGGTCACCACCTCGACGCTCCAGGTGCGGGGGGCCAGGCTGTCGATGAAGACGGCGATCCGCTCCCCCTGGTCGGCCTCGACGGCCACCCGCTCCTCGTCGAACCCGGCGTCGCGCTGGGGCGGGTTGGTGGCGACGATGTACCGCTCGTACTCGCTCTCCTCGTCGGTGCGCAGGCCGTTGGCCCGGATCGCGTGCCGGGCCGCCGCCCAGAGGGTGTCGAAGGAGGTCTCGTAGAAGCGGGTCACCCCCTCGCCCCGGGTCTCCAGCATCCCCCCGGTCGTGGCGCACGCCGCGACGGCCGCGGCCAGGGCGACGGCCGCGAGGGGGAGGCGGCCCGGGCCCCCGGGCAGGGGGGGACCGCTCCGTGCGCTCCGCGTCGTCGGGTCGTCCACGCTCGTGCCTCCGTGCCTCCGGGGCTCGGCGGTGGCGGTCGCTCCTCCGAAGCACAACCGGGCAACAGCCGTGCCTGCCGTCGCGCGCCTTTGCCGCGCCGTCGCGGCCTCCTCTACCTTACTTCGCCGTCGCCGACGCTGGCGCCGGCCGGGACGACGGCCGGGCCCGGACGCACGACGCTCACCCAGGAAGGAGCCCGATGAGGAACGCGAGGAAGCCCTCCGCGGCGGCTCCCGTCGCCGTGGCGTGGACGCTGGCGCTCGCCGCCGCGGCGGCCCCCGGGGCGGCCGCCGCGGCCCAGGAGCTGCCCATGGCGGCGGACCTGCCGCTGGAGGGGGTCGAGTCGTACGCCGCCGACGTGCCCGTCCCCGGGGACGTCGTCGGCCACGAGGTGGGCACGCGCCACACCGAGTCGGCGCGGGTGGCGGACTACTTCCGGGCCGTCGCGGAGGTCAGCGACCGGGTGGTCGTGCGGGAGCACGCCCGCTCCTACGAGAACCGCCCGCTTCTCCACGCCGTGGTGACCTCGTCCGGCAACCACGGCCGGCTCGACGAGATCCGCCGCCAGAACCGCCGCCTCTCCGGGAGCCCGGGCGAGGTCACCGGGGCGGAGATCGACGAGATGCCCGCCGTCGTCTACATGGGCTACAGCGTGCACGGCGACGAGGCCAGCGGGTCGGAGGCGGCCATGATGCTGCTCTACCACCTGGCCGCCGGCTCGGGCCCGGCCGTGGACTCGGTGCTGCAGGACGCGGTCGTGGTGATCGATCCGCTCTTCAACCCCGACGGACGGGACCGGTTCGTCGACTGGGTGAACCGCAACCGGGGCGGCGTCGCCGTCACCGACCCCCAGGACCGCGAGCACGACCAGCCCTGGCCCACCGGCCGCACGAACCACTACTGGTTCGACCTGAACCGCGACTGGCTGCCCGCCCAGCACCCCGAGTCGCAGGGCCGCCTGGAGGTCTTCCACCGGTGGCGGCCCCAGGTGCTCACCGACTACCACGAGATGGGGAGTGACGCCACCTACTTCTTCCAGCCGGGCGTCCCGAGCCGGACGAACCCGCACACCCCGCAGCGGAACCAGGAGCTCACGGGCGAGATCGCCGAGTTCCACGCCGAGGCGCTCGACCGGGTCGACCAGCTCTACTTCACCCGCGAGGTCTACGACGACTACTACTACGGGAAGGGCTCCACCTATCCCGACCTGAACGGCGGGATCGGCATCCTCTTCGAGCAGGCCTCCTCCCGGGCGCTCCGGACCGAGACGGAGAACGGCGTCCTGGAGTACGCCACGACGGTGCGGAACCAGGTGGCCACGTCGCTGTCGACCCTGGAGGCGGCGGTGGCGATGCGGCCGGAGCTGCTGCGCTACCAGCGCGACTACTACGCCGGGGCGTCGGAGGCGGCCGCCGACAGCGAGGTGAAGGGCTGGGTGGTCGGGCTCGAGGGGAACCGGACCCGGGCGCAGGAGCTGGGCCGGGTCCTCCGCCGGCACCGGGTGGAGATCCACGAGCTGGCCCGGGACGTCGAGGCCGGGGGACAGCGGTTCCGCGCCGGCGACGCCTGGGTGGTGCCCGTGGACCAGCCCCAGGCGCGCCTCGTGGAGGCGTTCATGGAGCGCGCCACGACCTTCCCCGACTCGATCTTCTACGACGTCTCCACCTGGACCCTCCCGCTCGCGTTCGACGTCGAGCACGCCCCGCTCCGGCAGGACCCCTCCGGCCTCCTGGGCGACCCGGTCTCGGGGATCCGCCCCGACGGGGGCGGGGTGAGGGGGGGCGAGGCCGGGTACGCCTACCTCATGGAGTGGAGCCGGTACTACGCGCCCCGGGCGCTGCACCGGATGCAGGAGGCGGGCGTCCGCGCCCGGGTGATGGCGGACCCCTTCACCGCCCGCACCGGCGGGGCCGAGCGGCGGTTCCCGAGGGGCACCGTGGTCTTCCCGCTGGACCAGGAGAGGGTCCCCCCGGAGCGCGTCCGCGAGATCGCCCGGCGGGCGGCCGACCGGGACCACGTCAGGCTCTGGGCCGTGGACACGGGCCTGACGCCCGAGGGCCCCGACCTGGGGAGCGCCGGCGCCGAGGTGCTGCGCCCGCCGCGGCCGGTCCTGATCACCGGCGGCGGGGCGTCCGGCGGGTACGGGAGCGGGGCCGGGGCCTACGACGCCGGGCAGGTGTGGCACCTGCTCAGCGAGCGGTTCGGGGTGCCGGTGTCGCTGCTCGACGTCGGCGACGTCGGGGGCGCCGACCTCGACCGCTACGGCGTGATGGTGCTGGCGGGGGGCAGCTACGGCGACCTCCCGGCGGAGCCGGTGGAGGGCTGGGTCGAGCAGGGCGGACGGCTCGTGCTCCTCTCGGACGCCGTCGGATGGGCCGTGGAGCACGGCCTCCTGGAGCTGGAGGAGCGCGAGCTGCCGATGGACTCCCTGACCGAGGGCGTCCCCCACGGGAAGCTCGGCCGGGCCCGCGGCGCCCAGCTCATCGGGGGCTCGATCTTCGAGGCGCGCCTCGACACCACCCACCCGCTGGCGTACGGCCTCCCCGAGGGGCTGCCGGTCTTCCGGGAGCACGAGACCTTCTACGACCCGACCGGCGAGCCGGCCCGGGACGTGGGGGTCTACCCGGAGGAGGACGCGGTGCTGAGCGGGTACGTCTCCGACGCGAACCGCCGGCGCGCCCGGGGCGCGGCCGCGGTGGTGGCCGGCCGCCACGGGGAGGGGCGGGTCGTGGCGATCATGGACGACCCGAACTTCCGGGCGTTCTGGTACGGGTCGAACCGCCTCTTCCTGAACGCCCTCTTCCTGGGCGGGGCGGACTGACGGGCGGGGCGGGTCGGCCCTCAGCGCCCCCCGCAGGCCCCCGGGGGCGGGCCGCCGGCCTCCGGCGCCGGCCGCCCGTCGGCCGCGCCGTCCAGGCCCATCCGCGCCCGGGCCGACCCGTCGCCCTCGGCGTTGAGCCGCCAGTACGCCATCCGCTCGGTGTCCAGCAGCTCGGCCTCGGCCCCCTCGGAGGTCGACCACCCGAGGACCCGCCTCGGCGGGGCCTTCTCGACGTCGTACGTCCGGCGGTAGTCGCCGTACTCCAGGACGAACCGGGTCACCGGCGTGCCGTCGCGCACCGTGTCGGTGCGGGCGATCGTGGCGGGGACGGGGCGGGCCTCGGCGTGGCCGGTCCGCAGCCGCCAGAGGCTGGGGACCACACGGCCCGACCAGTCGCCGCCGCCGGCGAACGGCCCGTCCAGCTCCCGGAGCTGGATCAGCAGCGCGTCCTCCCAGAGGACGTCCCCGGGCGCGTCCACCTCCCGGAGCCGCTCCCCCTCGCCGGCGAAGTACGAGAGCCGGAGCGACCGGAAGCCCCGCTCCCCCGGCCAGGCCTGGAGGCGCCAGCTCCCGCACCACTCCTGCACGCTCGCGGCGAGCTTCACCGGGGAGAACCGCTCCCGCCCCCAGTCGGCCACGGGGGCGAAGACGCTGGTCAGCGCCCTGTAGGGGTAGACGCCCGTCCGGAACTCGAGGGCGGCGTTGAGCTTCATCACCTCGACCCGGTGCGGGGCCTCCGCGTCGTCGTCCTTGATCCACCGGCGCCGGTCGTGGGGCTCGGTCACGTAGATCAGCGCGAGCCGGCCGTCCCGGATCTCGCCGTACCGCGGCACGCTCACGCGATACCCCGACATCTCCGCCCGCCCGTCGCCCCAGCGGTCCCAGAACCCGGAGCTCGCCCCGGCCTCGGGCCGCTGCGGGAGCCAGCTGTACGACCCCAGGTCGGGGACGAGCGGGGCGCCGGGCGGTTCGGCGCCGTCGTGGTCACCGGCGTCGGCCCACGGCCCCCCGGCGTCCGGGGCGCAGGCGGCGAGCAGCGCGGCGACGGCGATCGCGACGGCCGGAACCGCGCCGGGCCTGGCCGGGCCGCGGACGGCGGGGAGGGGGCCGGGGGCGTCGTCGTCGGCGCTCATCTGCTCCCCCGGGTCGAGTGGGCGGCGGGGACGGCGGCCGGGCGGGGCCCCGGGCCGGCGGGGTTGCCGGCGGACCTTCGGCCTCCTATCATCACCGGCTGCTCGGCCCGACTGCAACCCCTCGCACGGGCGCGGTGTAGCAGCGGTCGGGCGTTCGACGGACCCCGAGACCCACGTCATCGAGACCAGCGGAGCCGATGAAGACCGACATACACCCGGAGTACCAGGACGCTCAGATCGTGTGCGCGTGCGGCCGCGTCACCGAGACGCGGGCCACCGTGGAGGAGCTCCACGTGGAGATCTGCTCGCACTGCCACCCCTTCTTCACCGGCCAGCAGAAGCTGGTGGACACGGCCGGGCGCGTGGAGCGCTTCCTCTCGAAGTACGGCCGGGAGGAGGAGGCCGAGGAGCTGGCCGCCGAGGTCGAGGAGCGCGCCGAGGGCGGCGAGAAGCTGGACATGCCCGAGGACATGCAGCTCCCCGAGACCGCGCCGAAGATCGACGAGGAGGAGACGGAAGAGGGCGAGGAGGCGCCGGCCGCCGAGGCCCCGGGCGCCGAAGCCCCGGAGGGCGAGGGCGCGGCCGGCCAGGAGGCCGGCGCCGACGAGGAGGCCCGGTCGGCGGCCGAGTGACGGCCGACCACGGGCCCCCGCCGCGGCGTGTCGGACTCCGGGCCGCCCACGGGCGGCCCGGACGCGTATGTCGCCGGGGCCCGCGCCCCTCGGGCCGTCGGACGGCCCCCGCGGCCGGG
>CAYZLN010000065.1:0-2652 GCA_964479295.1 uncultured Gemmatimonadota bacterium | reverse complement strand
CGGCCGGGGAAGCGCCGCACGAGGCTCGTCAGCGCCCGGATCGATCCGTCCGGGGAGGGGACGTCGATGGCTGACCAGCGGGAGCTGATCCTCCGGCGGGCGCGGGAGGTCGTGGACCGGGAGGAGGAGCTGGCCCAGCGGATGGCCGACCCCGCCGTGCTGGGGGACTCCGACCGCCTGCGGGAGGTCGCGCAGGAGCACTCCGACCTGGAGGAGCCCGCCGAGGCGGCCCGGGCCTACCTGGAGCTGGTCGGCCAGCTCGAGCAGGCCCGGGAGCTGGCCCGGGACGCCGAGGACGAGGAGCTCGCCGAGATGGCCGCCGAGGAGGCGGAGGACCTGCGGGCGCGACGCGAGGAGCAGGAGGAGCGCCTGCGGTGGCTGCTCGTCCCCCGGGACCCGATGGACGACCGCCCGGCGGTGCTGGAGATCCGGGCGGGGACCGGGGGCGACGAGGCCGCCCTCTTCGCGGGCGACCTCTACCGCATGTACGGCCGGTACGCGGCCTCCCGCGGGTGGGAGCTCGAGGGCGTGGCGTTCAGCGAGGGGACGGCCGGGGGCTGGAAGGAGGCGGTCGTCGTGGTGCGGGGGGACGACGCCTACGGCAGCCTCCGGTACGAGTCGGGCGTCCATCGGGTGCAGCGGGTGCCCGAGACCGAGTCCAGCGGCCGCATCCACACGTCGGCGGCCACCGTGGCGGTGCTCCCCGAGGCCCGGGAGGTGGACGTGGAGATCGACCCCGGGGACGTCCAGATCGACGTCTTCCGGGCCTCGGGCCCCGGCGGCCAGTCGGTGAACACCACCGACTCGGCGGTCAGGATCACCCACGAGCCCACCGGGCTGGTCGTCACGTGCCAGGACGAGAAGTCCCAGCACAAGAACCGGTCCCGGGCGATGAAGGTGCTGCGGAGCCGTCTCCTCGACCGGAAGATGGCCGAGCAGCAGGCGCGGCGGGCCGAGGCGCGGCGCGAGCAGATCGGGAGCGGCGACCGGTCGGCGAAGATCCGCACCTACAACTTCCCCCAGAACCGGGTCACGGACCACCGGATCGACTTCACCACCCACGACCTCGAGGCCGTGCTCGACGGGGAGCTGGACGAGCTGATCCAGGCCCTGCGCCTCGCCGACATGGAGGAGCGGCTGGAGGCGGCGGTCGGATGACGCCGGCCGCCGGGGGCGGGGGACGATGACGGGCGACGGGCCGGCGGCCGACCGGGGCCCGGGCGGCCGTCCGACGGGTCCCCCCGACGACGGCCCGGGCGGGCGCTCGGGCCCGGAGCGGATGCCCGCCCCGACCCGGAGGGAGGCCGTGGAGGGCGTGGCCCGGGACCTGGAGGCGGCCGACGAGGACGCCGGGGTGGACGACCCGAGGCTCGAGGCGGAGCGCCTCCTCTGTCACGTCCTCGACGTCGACCGGGCCGAGCTCGCGCGGTCCGACGACGAGGCGCTCACCCCGGAGCAGGCCGGGCGCCTGGCGCGGGTCACGCGCCGGCGCCTGTCGGGGGAGCCGCTCCAGCACATAGAAGGGACGGTCGAGTTCCGCGAGCTGGTCCTCCTGGCCGACGCGCGCGCGCTCGTCCCCCGTCCCGAGACCGAGGAGCTGATCGACCGGGTGGTGCGGTGGGCCGAGGCCCGGGAGGGGGAGGGCGGCGGATCGGTGGTCGTGACCGGCCGCGACCGGGAGGAGCCGCTGCTCGACGAGGTGCTGGACGTCGGCACCGGGTCGGGGGCGATCGCCCTCTCGCTGGTCCACGAGGACGTGGCCCGCCGGGCGGTGGGGCTCGACGTCTCCACCGACGCCCTCCTGCAGGCGGCCGCGAACCGCTCGGGGGCGGGGCTGTCGGACGAGGAGGTGGAGTTCCGGGTGGCCTCCCGGCCGCTCTGGAACTCGGTGGGCCGGGAGGAGCGCTTCGACGCGATCGTCTCGAACCCGCCCTACCTCACCGACGAGGAGCTGGAGGAGCTGCCGGAGCAGATCTCCGCCCACGAGCCCCGGGAGGCGCTGGCCGGCGGCCCCGACGGGCTGGACGTGGTCCGGGAGATCGCCTCGCGGGCGGCCTCGTACCTGCGGCCGGACGGCGCCCTCTTCCTGGAGATCGGCGCGGGGCAGGGGGACGACGTCCGGGAGCTCCTCGAGGCCGACGGGGCCTGGGCCTCGGTGGAGGTGACACGGGATCTTTCGGGACGCGATCGATTCGTGCGGGCCGAGCCCGCGGAGGGAGGCGACGGATGAGCGACGGGCGGACGGCCGCCCCGTGGTACCTGGTGGTGGTGCTCGGGGCGGTGACCTTCATCATGCTCCACATCCACTTCATCACCGCGTGGGAGGAGCTGTACGTGGTGTCCCCGTGGCCGGGGCTCGAGGCCGCGGCCCGGGAGGGGCTGGTAGAGCCGTGGTTCGGCAGCACCCCCCGGAGCCTCCGGGTCTCCCAGCTCGTCCTCTTCGCGCTGGCCGGGGTGCTCGGCGTGATGCGGTCGAGGGAGGGGATGAAGACCGCCCTCGCCCTGTGGCTGGGCGTCCTGCTGCCGCTCATCCCGGTGCTCGTGGCGCGGGCGGTGACGTCGGAGGCCGGCCTGGTGACGATCTCGCCGATGAGCGACCTCCCCATCTCCTGGCTGGCCCTCCCCCTGGAGGCGCTCCGCACCGGGGTCCCG
>CAYZLN010000064.1:7826-8890 GCA_964479295.1 uncultured Gemmatimonadota bacterium | reverse complement strand
CGCCCTCCGTGGTGACGGTGCCCTCCATCGTCATCTTGCGGGGCAGCAGCTCGTCCCGGTCGATCCAGAAGCGGAGCCGCTCGGGCGCCCACTCCCCTCCCGCGTCGGGCGGTGACAGGTCGCTGAACGCCTCGCCGCTGAAGTCCTCGAGGCTCAGCAGATGGCACTCCGTCCCCTCGACGGATTCGGTGCCCTCGTACGTCGCGCGGTCGCCGAGCTCGGTGAGCATGGCCTGGTAGCTCTGGGGCGCCTGCGCGGCGGCCTCGCTGCCCTCCGTCTCACGGGGAACGAAGACGGTGTGTCCGTCGACGGTCTGCCGCTCGAAGGTCGTGGAGGACTCGAACCCCATCACCGTCTGGACCACCGTGTAGGTGCGGACTCCCTCCATCCGCTGCTCGAAGCGCTCGAGGGCGTCGTTCACGACCTCCTCGGCCGACTGGGCGGAGGCGGGGGCCGGGCCCGCGGCGGCGAGAGCCAGGACCAGGGCGGACGAGACGAGTGCGGATGCAGAGGTGCGGCGGGACATGGAGCCTCCCGGTGCGGTGGACGTCGGGTGTCGGGGCACGGAGCCGGCGGTCGGGGTGACGAGCGGGCTGGTGGTGCCGGGCGAGCCGGCCGGCACCGCCCGCGGAAGCATGTCCGGAAACCTGTGTCGCGGGTCGCCCGACGGCAAGCCCGGCGGGGGTCGGGCCGGCGGCGCCCTCCGGGGACGCGGGCCGCCCCGGCCGGCCGGAGGGCTCAGCTCCCTCCCTCGCCGTCCGGCCGCTCCCCGGGAGGATCGGGTTCGTCCTCGTGCTCGTCCTCCGTCCAGCCCTTCCGTTCCTTGAGCTGCTGGAGGAGCGTGTCGAAGCGGGCGGCCTGCGCGTCCGTGAGGACCGTCTCGATCTCGTCGATGGTGGAGTCGAACTGGCTGTGGAGCCGCGCCTTCGTCTCGTCGAAGATCTCGTGGGCGCGCTCGCGCCGCCGCTCGAGGACGGCGTCCACCCGGCGCTCCTGGTCGGGGTTCAGGTCGAGCTCCTCGTGGAGGAGGCGCGAGACGGCGTAGTCGGGGCCCCGGCGCCGGC
>CAYZLN010000064.1:0-7726 GCA_964479295.1 uncultured Gemmatimonadota bacterium | reverse complement strand
TCGAGCTCCTCGTGGAGGAGGCGCGAGACGGCGTAGTCGGGGCCCCGGCGCCGGCGGTCGCCGTCCCCGCCGCCGTGCCGACGGCGCTCCCCGTTCCCGGCGTCGGCCGGGGGCCCGTCCAGGGTGTCCGCGGAGGAGGCGTCCGGGGGGTCGCGCTCCGGACGGGCGTCCCGGGCGGCGGCCTCGGCCCCCGCGTCGGCGGCCGAGGTCATGGTGCTCGCCACGGCCGCGCCGACCAGGCCTCCCGCGAGAAAGACGGCCACGAGGACCGCGCCGGTGACCAGCGTGTTCCGGTTCGTCATGGGCCGCTCACCTCGTCGTCAGGGTCGCTCGGGTCCGGCCGACGCCGAGAAGACGATCTCCTCGACGGTGGGCCGCGCGTCGTCGTCCGTCATCCAGGGCCCCACCGGGGCCGGGTAGACGGCGGTCTCCAGGCCGGCGGCCGGGGCCTCGCGCGTCAGGGTCGGAGATTCGCGCCCCAGGTGTCGGCCGGAGGCGTCGCTGGCGGCGCCCGGGCCGTCCGTCCCGGCGAGCCGGTCCGCCGCGGACCCCCGGTCGCCGGCCGGCCAGAGGAGGGCCGCGGACGCCGCCACGATGAGGGCGGCCGCGGCCGCCACGAGGGGCCGGGCCCAGCGGCCGATCAGCCCCGCCACGCCGGGGCCGCCCGCCCGACGGCGCAGCTCGGGGTCCGCGGCGCGGACGATGGAGGCCACCGTGCGCTCCCAGCGGGTCGGCGCATCGCCGGGGGAGAGCCCGGCGCCGCCGGTGTCCGGCGTCAGGTCGTCGTCTTGGTCTCGGGTCATCGAGCGGCCTCCTGGCGTGGTCGGGGGCTCGACATCTCCTCCCTCATGCGCTCGCGCGCCTCGTGGAGGTGGTAGCGCGACGTCCCGGGGGCGATGCCGAGCTCGTCGCCGATCTCACGGTGGGTCCATCCCTCGTAGTCGTGGCGGACCAGCACCGTCCGCTGCCGGGGCGGGAGCGCGTCCATCGCCTCCAGCAGGCGGTCGCGGAGACGGGCCCGCTCCAGGTCCCGGCCCGGCCCGCCGGTGGCGGCCGGGGGGGAGCCGGCGTCGAGCGCCTCCTCGCGCCGCCGGGAGCGCCGCTCCCTCATGTTCGCGGCCGTGTTGCGGACGATCGCGAGCAGCCAGCCGCGGAAGCGCTCCGGGCGGCCGCACTCGTCGATCTTCCGCAGCGCCCGGACGAAGGCCTGCTGGCAGACGTCCTCGGCGTCGTGGGGCCCGTCGGTCCGACGCGACGCCGTCCGGTGGGCGGCCCGGAGGTGCCGCCGCACCAGCGCCTCGAAGGCCTCGCGGTCGCCGTCCCGGGCCCGCCGGACGAGCCGGGCGTCCTCTTCCCCCGACGGACGAGGGACGTCGCTCACGCGGCGTCAGGCCCCGGCCGTCGGGCCCCGGCCGGGCGCCCGGGGCCCGGGATCGGGTCGTATCGGCCGCCGGCCCTCGGGGGTGTCGCCGGTCACGGCTCGGCCTCCTCCAGCGCCTCGGGCATCTCGAGGTCGGCGTCGTGCGACTCGATCCGGCCGTCCCGGAGGGTGATCACGCGCTGGGCGTAGGCGGCGATCTCGTACTCGTGGGTGACCATGATGATGGTCTGGCCCTCGTCGTGGAGGTCGTCGAAGACCGCCATGATCTCCGCCGACGTCTCGGAGTCGAGGTTCCCGGTGGGCTCGTCGGCGAGGAGGATCGAGGGCCGGTTGGCCAGGGCGCGGGCGATGGCCACCCGCTGGCGCTGTCCCCCGGACAGCTCGTTGGGGCGGTGGTCCATCCGGTCGCCGAGCTCGACCATCCGGAGCACCTCGGCGGCGCGCTCGCTGCGCTCGTCCACCCCCTCGCCGGCGTAGACCAGCGGCAGCTCGACGTTCTGGAGCGCCGAGGCCCGGGGCAGGAGGTTGAAGGTCTGGAAGACGAAGCCGATCTCCCGGTTCCGGATGCGGGCGAGCTGGTCGTCGTCCAGGTCCTCCACCGCCTGCCCGTTGAGCCAGTAGCGCCCGGCCGTCGGGGTGTCCAGGCACCCGATCAGGTTCATCAGCGTGGACTTGCCGGAGCCCGAGGGCCCCATCACCGCGATGTACTCGTTGTGGCGGATGTCGATGTCCACCCCCCGCAGGGCGTGCACGGTCTCCGACCCCATCTGGTACTCCTTCCGGAGGTCCCGGGTGACGATGGTCGTCTCCCGGTCGTCCACGGCGTCGGGCCGCGCGGTGGTCTCCGGCGCGGCGGATCCGGCGGTGGCGTCGCCCGCCCCGACGGTCTCGCCGGTCGGGGCCGTCGGGTCTCGAGCGTCGGTCATGTGGCCTTCCCTGTCACTCGTAACGAAGTGCGTCGATCGGGTCCAGCACCGCCGCCCGCCGGGCGGGCCAGATGCCGAAGAAGAGGCCCACGGCGGCGGAGAAGGCGACGGCCAGCCCCACCGCCTCGGCGGAGACGGCGGTCTGCCAGCCGGCGAAGGACGAGAACGCCCTGGACGCGCCGGCCCCGAGCAGGATCCCGGCGAGCCCGCCGGCCAGGCAGAGCAGCAGCGCCTCGACGAGGAACTGCATCAGGATGTCGCGCTTCCGGGCCCCCAGCGCCTTCCGGAGCCCGATCTCCCGGGTCCGCTCGCTCACCGAGACGAGCATGATGTTCATGATCCCGATCCCTCCGACCACGAGGCTCACCGCCGCGATCCCGGCCAGGAGCAGGCTGAAGGTACGGCTCGTCTCCTGGAAGGTGC
This sequence comes from uncultured Gemmatimonadota bacterium, assembly GCA_964479295.1. Lineage (GTDB taxonomy): Bacteria > Gemmatimonadota > Gemmatimonadetes > Palauibacterales > Palauibacteraceae > CAYVFM01. The sequence continues at coordinate 4,996 of CAYZLN010000064.1, read as the reverse complement.
CGACCAGCTCGGCGCGGTTCTGGATCCAGAAGTCGTTGTCCTGGCCCGGCCGCAGCCGGTGGGCGCGCCGGAGGGCCTCCTCGATCTGCATCATGGCGATGTCCATGGAGGCCGCCGGGGCCACGGTGGCGTCGAACGACTCGATCTCGTCGTCCCCCATCACGCGGAACTGGGCTGTGCGGATGGGGATGAAGATCTGGTCGTCGACGCTGAACCATCCGGTGCCCCCCTGCTCCTCGAGGACGCCCACCACCTCGAAGCTGATGTTCCGGATCGCGATCTGCCGCCCCACCAGCTCCATGGCGTCGAAGCCCAGCGCGTCGGAGACCGCCGAGCCGAGCACGGCCACCCGCCGTCGGCCCTCGTTCTCCTCGGGGGTGAAGAAGCGCCCGATCGCGAGGTCGGCGTTCTGGACCTCCGTGTACTCGGGCGTGGTCCCCTTCACCCGGACGTCGGCGTTCGCGTTGCGGAACTCCACGGAGAGGGTCTCGTCCATCTCCGGCGCCAGGTGGGAGACCGCGTCCACCTCCCGCCGCACCAGCTCCATGTCGTCCATGGTGAGGCGCGCCCGGTCGCCGCCGCCGCGGTTGAACCAGCCCTGGCCGGGGCGGACGGTGAGCACGTCGGTCCCCATGCTCGCGATCTGCTCCTGCACGGCCCGCTGGGCGCCCTCCCCGAGGGCCACCATCGTGATCACCGCCGCGATCCCGATGACGATCCCCAGCATGGTGAGGGCCGACCGGAGCTTGTTGCCGCGGATGGCGTCCCACGCCACCCGGAGCACCTCTACGACGAATCCCTTGCCGGGCATGCTACCTCCCCGTGCGCATCAGCGGCTCAGCCGCCCATGCCGGGCATGCCGCTCCGCTCCCGGACGCGCCGGAGCAGCTCCTGCTGCTGGACCAGGGCCAGCGGCACGTTCACCACCGAGTCGCCCTCGGACAGCCCGGCGACGACCTCGGTGTGCTCGAAGTTGCTCAGGCCCACCAGGATCGGCTTCAGCGTGAGGCGTCCCTGGTCGTCCCGGACGAAGACGAAGGCCTCCCTCGGCGAGTCGTCGCCGGGCGAGCGGCCGGACGCCTCCTGCTTCATCTGGCGCATCCGCTGGAACAGCTTCCGACGCTCGGAGTCCGAGAGGGACTCGAAGAGCTCCCGCCGCTCGTCGCGGGACATCGAGCGCAGCTCCTCGGCCGTGGGCAGGCCGTCGTCCCCGGTGCCCTCGCCGGTCCCCCCGTCCTCCGGGCCGTCCCCCTGGGCGCCGCCCTCCTCCTGCCCCGGGGGACGGGGATGCTCCTGCTCGAGGAGCGAGGGGTCCAGCGCCAGGGCGTCCACCAGCCGGCGGGCCTCGTCCGGCATCTTGACCCCGGCGTTCGGCAGGGCCAGGACGTCCTCCTTCCGGCCGACCACGATCTCGACGTCGGCGTTCATCCCCGGCCGCAGGACCCCCTCCTCGTTGTCGATGCGCGACAGGACGGGGAACATCGTCACGTTCTGCTCCACCGTCGCCTGGGGCTCGATCTTCTCCACCTCGCCGCGGAAGGTCCGGTCGCGGTAGGCCTCGACGGTGATCTCGACGGGGAGACCGGACTCGATCCGGCCCACGTCCGACTCGTCCACGAGGGTGCGCACCTGCACCTCGGAGAGGTCGGCCATGGTGAGGAGGGTCGTCCCGCCCGTGACGTCCCGGGTGGAGGTGATGATCTGGCCCTCCTCGACGTTTCTGGTGATGACCGTGCCGTCGATGGGCGCCCGCACCGTGGCGTCGTCGCGCTGCTCCTTCGCCAGCTCGAGGCGGGTCGACGCCTGCTGGTGGGCCGACTTCGCGTTGGCGTGCTCGAGGACCGCCGTCTCCAGCTCCTCGGCGGTGACCACGCCCGAGTCCCGGAGCGCCCGGGCCCGATCCAGCCGGCTCTTCGCGACCTCGAGCTGGGCCTGGGCCTGCTCCAGGTCGGCCCGGGCCTGCTCCAGCTCGTTCACCTCGTCGCGGGGGTCGATGCGGACGAGGAGGTCGCCCTGCGCGACCTCGTCCCCGAGGTCGACGGGCATCTCGAGGATCTCGCCGGAGGCCTGCGACTTGACCTCCACGCGGCGGACGGGCTCGATCGTGCCGGTGGCCTCGACGCTGGACTCGATCGTCCGCCGCTCGGCGGCGGAGCTCTCGAGGGTGGGCGTCTCCTCGTCCGCCGACCCGCCCGCGCAGGCGGCCGTCAGGGCCGCGCCTCCCAGGAGCGCGGCGGCGGCGAGCACTCGTCGTGTCATGAGTCCGCTCCCGTGTCCTCGTCGGAAGAATTCGAGCTCGTCGCGCCCGTCGCCGGGCCGGCCGAGGGCCCGAGGTCCGTGCCGAGCAGGCTCTCGAGCCGCGCCTCGGCCACCTGGTAGTCGAACTGGCGCTGGATCAGGTCCACCTCGGCCTGCTGGAGGTCGATCTGGGCCTGCTGCAGCTCGAGGATCGTGTTGGCCCCGAGGCGGTAGCGCTGGCGGGCCACCCGGAGGTTCTCCCGGCTCAGCTCCACGCTCTCCCGGGCCAGCTCGAGGCCCGCGAGGGCCGTCTGCATCTGGCTGTACGCGTCGTCCACCTCCGACCGGACCGCCAGCACCTCCGAGCGCACCTGCGCCTCGGCGGCGTCGGCCCGGGCCTGGGCCGCCGCGACCCCGGTCTCCCGCTGGAAGCCGTCGAAGAGCGGCAGGCTCCCCCGGAGCTGGAGCGACCAGCTCCGGTCCTTCGGCGGAAAGTCGACGTTCTGCCACGCCCATCCGCCGGAGAGCTGGAGCGACGGGGCGAAGCTCGACTTCTGGGCGTCCACGCTCGACTCGGCCGCGTCCGCCGAGCGCCGGGCGCTCCGGACGCGGGGGGCCTGCTCCTCGGCCATCGTCATGAGGCGGTCGCGGTCGAGCTCGAGGGTGTCGGGCTCGAGGGCCGCCTGCTCGGCCGGGGCCACGCGTTGCTTTACCCCCATGGCCTCCGCGAGTGCGAACTGGGCGGCCCGCGCGTCGTTGCGGGCGTTGAGGAGGGCGAGGCGCGCGTCGTTCAGGTTCACGCGGGAGCTCAGGCTGTCGGCCCGGGTGGCCTGCCCGAGCTCGATCTGCTGCCGGACGAACTCGAGCTGCTCGCGCTGGCGGTCGACGCGGTCCTGCTCGACCCGGACCCGCTCGCGCGCGGCCACCGCGTCGAAGAAGGCCCGCTTCACCTGGAGCATCAGCTCGTACCGTCGCTGCTCGAAGGTGGCCCGCTGGGCCGTCACCTGCATCTCCGCGTTGTCGAGCTGATTGAACCTGCGCAGGCCGTCGAGGATGTCGATGCTTCCGGTGAGCTGGGTGTCGAAGCTCGTGGTGGTGATCGCCTGGCCCGTCGGGTCGAGACGCCCGGTGCTGGCGTCGGAGAAGCCGTAGGAGAGGCTCAGGTCCGGCAGGAAGTCGCCCATGGCGCCGGTCTCCTGCGTCTCGGCCTCCCTGACGTTCGCCCGGGCCTGCCGCAGGCTCGGGCTGTTGCGGAGCCCGGTCCGGACCGCTTCGTCGAGGGTCACCGAGAGGGCCTCGCCCTCCGTGAGGTCCAGCTCCTGGCCGGCGGCCGGCGGGGAGGAGGCCGCGGCGAGGAGGAGCAGGAGGAGCCCCCCGCACGCGGCGGGAGCGATCCGGGCGTCGAGCGGCGTCCGATCGCGGCTCATCTTCGGTCCTTTCCTCTGCGTCGTCTGACGTCCGTCGTCGGTGCCCGTCCAGGCGCCTCCGGGCCGCGCCCCCGCGCTGCGCCGGGCCGGCTCACAGGCCGACCCCGACCCCGACCGTGACCAGCACGTCGTTCTGGACGCGGCTCCCGCGGCCGGTCGGGTCGGCGGACGCGAAGAAGCCGCGTACCTCCAGCAGCCAGTGGAAGCGCCCTCCGATGTCGGTGCGGGCCCCGCCGGCGACCGTGGCCACGGGATCGGTGCTGTCTTCGAGCGAAGGGTCCGAGAAGGAGAGGTGCCGGACGCCCGCGCCGGCCGCCAGGAAGGGGTCGACCGTGGTTCCGCCGGGGGCGGCCAGGGGGCGGTACACCAGCTCGCCCGTCCCGGCCAGGAAGTCGGCGTCGCCGAGCCGGCGGGTGTCGTCCGTCGGGTCGCCGCCGACGACCCTCTCCAGGTCGACGTCCGGCCGGGACCACGTCCCGTGGACCCCGACGCCGAGCTTCCGCCCGACCATGTAGACCGCGTTGGCGCTCACCGAGGCGGCCACCGAGAGCGACGGGGCCGGCACCGGGTCGGTCGTGGCGTCCCCCGGGTCGCCGGGCGCCAGGTTCGCCAGGGGGGCGAGGAGGCCCGGCCCCGCCTCCACGATCACCCGGGCGGGCGCCTCGGCGGGCCCGGTGGGCGGGGCGTCGGCGTCCTGTGCGGAGAGGGGCCCGAGGGCCCCGGCCGCGAGCAGCGCGGCCGCCGCGATCGCCGGAGTCGCCCGCGGGCGGCCGCGCGCCGCCCCCTTCGACCGGTCCCGCCCCCTCGCCGCGGTGGTGTGTGGGTCCATCCGTCCCTCCTCGCCTCGATCCGCGTGTCGGTCCGGCGCCGTCGGCCGTCCGTCCACCCGTAACACAGCCGAGACGCCTTCAGCGTTGGGTCCGGTCCGCCGCCGAACGGGCCGGGGCCGGCCCGCGCGTCGGGTCGCGGCCGGTTTGCGACGGGGCCCGGAGTTCTCTACCAAACGGTACGAGACCCGCGAGGCCCGCGTTTCCGCGCGGCCGTACGGCGGGGCGCCGGCCGCCGGCCCCGGCCCCGCCGCGGCGGCCCATGGGACGGAAGCCCCTGAGGCGGCCCGCGACCCCCCGGAAGAGGCGAGGAGAGACCATGCAGAGCGACGGCACGAAGATCGGCACCGTGATCCACTACTTCGCCGAGCCCGAGGTCGGCGCGGTCCGGCTCGAGGGCGACCTCGAGGTGGGCGACACCGTGGCCTTCCGCGGCGCCACCACGGACTTCAGCCAGGAGGTGGGCTCCATGGAGGTCGACCACGAGTCCGTGGAGCGGGCCGG
>CAYZLN010000063.1:5125-8905 GCA_964479295.1 uncultured Gemmatimonadota bacterium | reverse complement strand
CCCGCCGCTCCCCGCTCAGCCCGCGCCCCCGGCCGGAGCCCCGTCGTCGCCCCCGGACGGCGCGCCCCCGTCCCCGTCCCGTTCCGTCCCCTGGAACTGCATCTCGTACAGGCGGCGGTAGAGCCCCCCGGCGGCATGGAGCTCGTCGTGGGTGCCCCGCTCGACGACGCGGCCGTCGGAGAGCACGACGATGCGGTCGGCGTCCCGGACCGTCGAGAGCCGGTGGGCGATGACGAAGACCGTCCGGCCGGAGAGCAGCTCCCCCAGGGCGCGCTGGATGAGGCGCTCCGACTCGGTGTCGAGGTCGGAGGTGGCCTCGTCGAGGATCAGGATCGGCGGGTCCCGGAGCACCGCCCGCGCGATGCCGATGCGCTGGCGCTGCCCCCCCGACAGCCGCACGCCGCGGTCGCCCAGGGGCGTCTCCAGCCCCCGGGGCAGCTCCTCGACGAACCCGGCGGCGTTGGCGGCCCGGGCGGCCGTCCACACCTGCTCGTCCGTCCAGCGGCCGGGCTCGCCGTAGGCGATGTTGGCCCGCACCGTGTCGTGGAAGATGACGGTCTCCTGGCTGACGATGCCCATCTGGCGGCGGAGCGACTCCAGGGTGTACTCCCGGACGTCCGTGCCGTCGATCTCCACCCGTCCCCGGTCGGGGTCGACGAAGCGGGGCAGCAGGTCCACCAGCGTGCTCTTGCCGGCCCCCGACGGCCCCACGAGGGCCACCACCTCGCCCTTCTCCACCCGGAGGTCGACGTCGCGGAGCACCGGCCGGTCCTCCTCGTAGCCGAACCAGACGCCGCGGTAGGCCACCGACTCCTCGAAGCCCTCCAGCTCGCGGTCGCCCTCGTCGCCGGCCGGCTCGGGCTCGGCGTCGACGACCTCGAAGAAGCGGTCGGCCGCCGCCAGGGCCGACTGGGCCTTGGCGGGGAACGCGGCCAGGGCCTTCACCGGGGAGACCAGGCTGAGCGCCACCGCGATGAAGGTGACGAACTCCTCGGGCCCCAGGGCCCCGGCCCCGCCGAGCAACTCCCCGGCCGGGCCCAGCGCCCCGCCGGCGTCGCCCAGCACGAGCTGCGCCCCGATCCAGAGCAGCACGAGGGCGACCAGCGCCGAGAGGACCTCGGAGAGGGGGGAGGCGAGCTCCGTCAGGGACTCGGCGCGGATCATCCCCGACGTGAACCGGTCGGAGCTCTCCTCGAACCGGCGGCGCTCGTGGTCCTCCGCCCCGTACGCCTTCACCAGGCGGATCCCGCTGACGGTCTCCTGGAGCAGGCTCATCAGCTCCCCCTGGCGGTCGTAGACCGCCCGGAAGCCCCGCCTCAGGCGCCGGAGCACCGGGCGCAGCACGACCAGCAGCACGGGCACGAGCACGAGGGAGACGAGGGTCAGCCGCCAGGAGATGGCCACCATGACCCCCAGGTAGGCGACCGTCGTCACCACGTGGCGCAGCGCCTCGGCCAGCGCGAAGCTGACGATCCGCTTCGTCTCCCGCGTGTCGGTGAGCACCCGGGTGAGGAGCTGCCCCGCCTTCTCGCCCGAGAAGAAGCTCAGCGGCAGCCGCTGCAGCCGGGCGTAGACCTCGTCCCGCATGTCCCGCTCGATCCGCTCGCGGATGGCCACCCCCACGACCCGGGCGCCGTAGAGGAAGAGGTTCTTGAAGAGCAGCGCCCCCAGGACCACGACGCAGATGACGCGCAGGGCCTCGAGCTCGGACGCGCCCTCGACCCACCCCCCCACCGCCCAGTCGATGACCTCCTCCGGCAGGCTCCGGCCCTCCTCGGGCAGCACCTCGCCCTGCCGGAAGAGGGACCGCAGGAAGGGGATGAGGAGGGTGAGGCTGAACGCGTCGAAGACGGCCGACGCCACCATGAGGGCCAGGCTGACGGCGAAGAGCCCGCGGTAGGGGCCCAGGTAGCCGGTGAGGCGCCGGAAGGAGGTGCGGGCCTCCCCGAGGGCGGGCAGCTCGGCCGGCTCCTCGGGCCCCGCCGGGCCCGCCGCGTCCGGCGCCGTCGCCCGGGTCACGGGCCGGGGCGAGCGGCCCCGGGGCGCGCCCCCGTCACCGCGGCGTGAGCAGGGCCACGGGCAGGATCATCTCCTCCGGGCTCACGCCGCCGTGGAGGAAGCTGTCCCGGTACCGCTTCTGGTACTCGCGCAGCTTGGTGGGATAGACGAGGAAGTAGTCGTCCCGGCACAGGACGTAGTTGGTCCGCAGCTCGCCGGGCGGGAGCCGGAAGTCGCCGGGGTCGGAGGTGGCGAGGACGGCCCGGGGGTTCTCCACCCGGAGGTCCTCGCCGAACTTGTAGCGGAGGTTGTCGGTGGCGTCCCGCTTGGCGTAGACCACCACCGACCGGTGGCAGTGGATGGAGCCGTGGTCGGTGGTGAAGAGCACCGGGATCCCCCGGTCGGCCGCCCGCTTCAGCGCCTCGAACGCCGACGACCGCTCGAACCAGTTCACCGTCAGCGACCGGAGCGCGGCGTCGTCGCGGGCCATCTCCCGCAGGATGCGCGACTCGCTGCGGCCGTGGGTCAGCAGATCGACGAAGCCGAAGACCAGGGCGGTGGCCGACGGGCTCGAGAGGTAGCCCGAGAGCCGCTGCAGCATCGACCGGCCCTCGTCGGCGGTGAAGACCTTCTCGTAGTGGGTCGGCAGCTCGTACCCGGTGATCTCCCCGACGAGGGCGTCGAAGAGCTCGTTCTCGAGCTCGTTGTAGCTGCCCTCCTTCTTCATCTCCCACCAGCCCGGACGGACGTCCGCCAGCTCGTCCGGGAAGAGCGCGCTGAAGACGGCGTTGCGCGAGAAGGGGGTGGCCGTCGGCAGGATCGAGGAGTAGAGGGCCTCCTCCACCTCGAAGTGCTCGCTCACCAGGGGCATGATCGCGCGCCACTGGTCGAGCCGCATGCAGTCGACGATCACCAGCAGGCAGGGCTCCCGGGAGGAGAGCAGCGGCCGGAAGAACTGGGGGATGACGTCCACCGAGAGGGAGGGTCCCTCGGCCCCGTCCTCGTGGACCCACTCGACGTATTCGTCCTCGACGAAGTCGCCGTACTCCCGGCGCAGGTCGGTCTTCAGGCTCCGGAGCGTCTCCTCCAGCCCCTCCTCGTCCGACTCCTCGAGCCTCAGCTCCCAGTCCACGATCTCGCTGTACAGCTCGGCCCAGTCGTCCCAGTCGGACGCCCCTCCCATGGCCTCCCGGAGCTGGCCGAAGCGCCGGGTGAACTCCCGGGAGATGCGCTCGTGCCGGAGCGCCGGCCCCTCCAGCAGCCGGGTGACCACCGAGAGCACCTGCCGCGGGCTGGTGGGCTTGACGATGTAGTCGTCGGCCCGCCGGCCGATGGCCTCGTGCATCGTGGAGTCTTCCTCGCTCTTGGTCACCATCACCACGGGCAGGCGCGGCGAGCGCTCCCGGAGCCGGGAAAGCACCTCGATCCCCCGGAGGCCCGGCATCTGCTCGTCCAGGAGCACCAGGTCGAAGCTGTCGGAGTCGAGCAGCTCGAGGGCGTCGTGGCCGTTCATGATGGCCTCGACGTCGTAGCCCTCCTCCTCCAGCAGCATCAGGTGCGGGCGCAGGAGGTCGACCTCGTCGTCGACCCAGAGGATCCTGTCGCCCTCGCCGTCGGTGGTCACGGTGCCTCGGGGTTGGGGCTTTCCGGGGTTCGCGGCACGATCGGAGCGGCGCCGACCCGTCGCCGCCGGTCGGCGGACGCTCCCTCGGATCTCCCGGGAGCGACACCGGCCGGTCCGTTCGCTGCGACGCCGGGCTGTGCCTTACCCCCGAGCGCCGA
>CAYZLN010000063.1:0-5025 GCA_964479295.1 uncultured Gemmatimonadota bacterium | reverse complement strand
CGGGCCACCTCCCGGGCCCGCTCGATCCGGTCGACCACCTCCTCCACCGTGATCCGCTCCATCCGACCGGGCCGGGTCTCGTCGGTGGGCGTGCCGTCCGGCCGGGGGCCGAACCGGTCCACGACCAGCTCGTCCAGCCCCTCCACCGGGCCCCGGGGGCCGTGGCGGGCGGGGTCGGTGCAGCCGTAGAGCCCGACGGCGGGGACCCCGGCGGCCGCCGCCACGTGCAGCGGCCCGGAGTCGGGGCCGACGAAGACCGTGCACGCCGCGGCCGCGTGCAGCAGCCGGGGCAGGTCCTGCTCGCGCAGGTCCTCGATCGGCCCGCCCTCGACGAGCTCGGCCACGCGCCGCGCCCGACGGTCCTCGCGCGGGCTCCGTCCCCCGAGGAGCACCGGCCGGAGCCCGAGGTCGGAGCGGACGGCGTCCAGGGCCCGGGCCCAGCGCTCCACCGGCCAGTCCTTGGCCTCGGCCGACGAGCTCAGGTGGACGCCCAGCACCTCCCCGCTCCCCACGGCCGCGGCGTGGCGGCGGCGCCCCTCCTCCGTGAAGGGGAGGGGCCACTCCCGCACCACCGGCACGCCCAGGTGCTCGAGGAATTCGTAGTACTCGTCCTGGACGTGGCGGCGGGGGCCCGGCGGGATCCGGTGGGTCGTGAACCACCAGTTCAGGTCGGCCGACCGGCCGCGGTCGAAGCCCAGCTTCACCGGGGCGTCCAGCAGGGCCGTCACCAGCCCCGCCTTGAAGTAGCGGTGCAGGTCGAGGACCAGGTCGAACGTCAGCCCGCGCGTCCTCCACCAGAGCTCGGGATGGGCCGCCGGGCCCAGCTCCCGCCGCAGCGGCACGAACCGGTCGACCATGGGGTGCCCCGCCACCAGCCCGTGGAGGTCCGCCTCCACGACCCACGTCAGCTCGCACGCCGGCCACCGGGCCCGGAGCGACGCCACCACCGGCAGCACGCGCACCAGGTCGCCCACGGAGCTGAGGCGGACCAGGGCGATCCGCGGGCGGTCGGTGTCGAGGTCGAGAGGGGGCATGGTCGTCGGGTGCGCGTGACGTGGGGCGCCGCGGGCCGGCGCGTCGGCCGCCTGCGGATCCGGTCGGTCGGGAGGCGTCGCCGACGGGCCTGCGGCCTCGATGCCCGTGGCCGGCGGCGGTCGCGGGGCGGCGACACACCGGATAGGTTGCCGGATGTCGCCCCGCGCCGCCAGCCCGCGGAACGGGCGCGCTGGCCGCCCGGATCCCGCCGGAGCCCGCATGGTACCACTATCCTGGCGATGACCGGACCCGCCCGCACCTGCCCGACACCCCCCACGGCCGGACGACCGTGCGCATCCTGACGCGCTACTTCCTCCGCAGCCACGTGGGGCCGTTCCTCTTCGCGCTCTCGGCCCTCACGCTGGTCATGCTGCTGGACCAGATCGGCAAGCGGTTCGACAAGCTGGTCGGCAAGGGGCTCGAGCCCACGGTCATCGCCGAGGTCTTCGCCCTCTCGATCCCCTTCATCCTGGCCATGACGCTCCCCATGGCCGTCCTCCTGGCCGTCCTCTACACCTTCAACCGGATGGCGGGGGACAACGAGATCACCGCCCTCAAGGCGAACGGCGTGCACCTGCCTTCGCTCATGGCGCCGGTCCTCGGGGTGGCCGTGCTGCTGGCGGGGGGCATGGTGTGGTTCAACGACACCATCCTCCCGGAGTCCAACCACCGGCTCCAGGTGCTGCTCTCCAGCATCAGCCAGAAGAAGCCGACCCTGGTGCTCCGGGAGCGCACGGTGAACGAGGTGCTCGAGGGCGAGCTGTACATCCAGGTGGCCCGGATCGACCGCCGGACGAACGGCCTGGAGGACGTCGTGATCTACGACCACCGGCAGCGGAAGCTCCCCCGGACCATCTACGCCGACGGGGGACAGATGGCCTTCAGCGACGACCGGACCGACCTGCACCTGACCCTCACCGACGGCGTGAGCCAGCAGCAGAGAGCCGGGGAGGAGGACGCCTTCCAACGCATCCACTTCCAGAGGGCTGCCATCCGCGTCCCCGACGTCACGAACGAGCTGCAGCGCGAGGACCTGGACAGCTACCGGGGCGACCGGGAGATGTCCATCAGCCAGATGAGGGAGCGCGTCCGGAGCGCCCGGGCGGCGGCCGAGGGCGCGCGCGCCGAGAGCCGGGAGACCGCCCTCCTGGCGACCCGGCGCCTGCTGGGCGAGGAGGTGGAGCCGCCGCCCGAGCCGGGCGACGGGAGCGGGGAGGCGGCCGCCGGCGACAGCGCCGCGGCGGGGCCGGGCCCACGACAGGACGGGGGGAACGGCGGGACGGACGGGGGCGGCCCGGCCGCCGGTGCCGCCGACGCCCCTCCCGGCGCCGACAGCGCCGGAGCGACGGACGACTCGGCCGGCGGGGCGTCGGCGCGGGACTCGCTGCTCGCGAAGGCCCGCCGGGACGCCTGGCAGTCGGTCGACCGGGCCCGCTCGGCCCGGTCCCTCGGCTCACGGTTCGGATCGCTCCACACGCGTGAGACGTCGTCGCTCTCGCGGGCGGCGCGCTACGGGGTGGAGATCCAGAAGAAGTGGTCCATCCCCGCCGCGTGCGTCGTGTTCGTCCTCATCGGGGCGCCCCTGGCCGTCCGGTTCCGCGAGGCGGGCGTCGCCATGGTGGTGGCGGCGAGCCTGCTCTTCTTCTGCGCCTACTACGTCTCCCTGGTGGGCGGCGAGGAGCTGGCCGACGAGCTCATCCTCTCGCCCTTCTGGGCCATGTGGACGCCGAACGTGCTCTTCGGGGGCGTCGGCGTGTTCCTCGTCTGGCGGTCGGTGAAGGTCGGATGAGCACCCCGCGCTGGCGCCGCCGGTGGGAGGGCCACCGCCTGCGGATCCTCGACCGGTACGTCCTGGAGTCCTTCTTCCGGATCTTCGGGATCTGCGTCCTGGGCGTGCCCTTCATCTTCATCGTCATCGACCTGGCCGACCGGGCGGACACCTACCTGGCGGAGGGGGCGAGCGGCGCCCAGATCCTCCTCCACTACGTCTACCAGTTCCCCTATCAGTCCCTGCTCGCCTTCCCCATCGCCGCCCTGCTGGCGGCGGTGTTCTCGATCTCCACGATGACGCGCCACTTCGAGACCACCGCCGCCAAGGCCGGGGGCGTCAGCTTCTACCGCCTCACGGCCCCACTCCTGGTGGCGGGGCTCGGCATCAGCCTGGTCTCCCTGGTCCTGACCGAGGTGGTGCCCACCACGAACCGCATGGCGGAGGAGGCGCTGGGCAACGACCCGGAGCCGACGGAGACCGTCCGCCGGGACTTCGTCTTCCGGGGCGGCGAGGGACGCGTCTACCGGATCGCCGAGCTGGACGCCGAGCGCGGGGCGATGACCTCGGTGAACATCGAGCGGGAGGGGACGGGCTTCGGGTACCCGACCTACAGCATCGACGCCCAGGGCGCCGAATGGGAGACCCCGGACGGACGGTGGTCGATCCGGCTGGGGCGGATGCGGTTCCTGCCCGACCTCTCCACCACCCTCACGTTCCGCTTCGACGAGCTCTGGCAGCGGGGGTTCCGGGAGACGCCCGAGGCGCTGCTGGCCGAGCCCAAGGACCCCGACGAGATGGGGTACTTCGAGCTCGGCCGCTTCATCGACGCCATCCAGCGCTCGGGGGGGACCGCCCGCGAGCTGGTGGTGGAGCGGGCCCTGAAGCTCGCCTTCCCCTTCACCTGTCTCATCATCGTGCTCTTCGGCGTCCCCCTGGCCCACGCCACCCGCGGCGGCGGCGCGCCCCTCTCCATCGGGATCGCCCTCGCCACCACGATCCTCTTCCTCATGCTCATCCGCATCTCCCAGGCCCTCGGGGCCGGCGGTGTGGTCCCGCCGCGGCTGGCCGCGTGGCTGCCGAACCTGCTCTTCCTCGCGGCCGGACTGTTGCTGATGGAGAGGGTGAGGACGTGAGACGCCCGCCCTGCCCGACGCCCGGAGAAGGAGCAGCGTGACCCCGACCGACGCCCGCGACGAGCCGGACCTCCGCGACTGGCTCGGGCCCGGCGAGGCCTCGGACCTGTCGCAGGCCGACCTGGCCGACCTCGAGGTCGCCGTCGAGGCCGCGCTGGCCGGCGGACGGGAGGTCATGCGGCGGTACCGGGGCCGGGACGCCATGGAGGTGGAGGAGAAGGCCCCGGACGACCCGGTCACCGAGGCGGACCGGGAGGCGGACCGGGCCATCGTCCGGGCCCTCGACCGCCTGCGGCCCGGGGAGCCGGTGCGCAGCGAGGAGGCCGGCTTCTCGGCCCACGGCTTCGGGCCCGACGAGTGGGACGCGGACGAGGGCCACCTCTGGGTCGTCGATCCCCTCGACGGCACCAAGGAGTTCCTCGCCCGGAACGGCGAGTTCGCCGTGATGGTGGGGCTGGCCGTGGCCGGCCGCGCCCGGCTGGGCGCCGTGTACCGGCCCGATCCCGGGGTCCTCTTCCTGGGCACCACGGCGGGCGGGACCTGGCGGGCCGAGCTCAAGGACGAGGAGACGCGCCGGCGGCAGCGGGCCGAGCGCCGGGGCGGGGGGGGCGACGGGGACGACGGGGACGCGTCCGCCGAGGCGGTGGACGAGCGCCTCCGCCGGCTGGGCCGGGAGACCGGCGAGCGCGGGGGCGCGGACCGCGGCGTCCCCGACCCGGTCGAGGAGCGGGGCGGCCCGGACGCGGGCGACGACGGGGACGACGACCCGGAGGACGAGAGCGTGCCGGAGGTCCGGGGGCTCGCCGACTTCCGCGAGCCCGTCCCGCTCTCGGTGGCGTCGCCCCGACACGGGCCGCTCCGGATCGTCCACTCCCGGTCCCACCGCCCGGAGGGCCTGGACACGCTGGCCGAGGCCCTGGGGGAGACGGAGCTGCTGCCTTCGGGCTCCTCCGGCCTCAAGTGCGCCCTCATCGCCGCCGGCGAGGCCGACCTCTACGTGCACCCGGTCCCGTACCTCAAGGAATGGGACACCTGCGCGCCGGAGGCCGTCCTGCGCGGCGCCGGGGGCCGGATCACCGACTGCCG
>CAYZLN010000062.1:7702-9087 GCA_964479295.1 uncultured Gemmatimonadota bacterium | reverse complement strand
CTACACGTCCAGGTCGTACCGCTTGATCTTCCGGTAGAGGGTGGAGGGGTCGATCCCCAGCGTCTCGGCGGCCTGGGTGCGGTTGCCGTCCTCGGCCCGCAGCACGTGCTCGATGTAGGCGCGCTCGATGACCTCGAGGGTGGGGTTCGCCGGCGGCTCCTCCCGCACGACCGGCTCGGGCTTCGACTCGGTGAGGTCGTCGGGGAGCGTGTCGGCGTCGAGGGTGCCGCCGTCGGTGAGCACCACCGACCGCTCCAGGACGTTCTCCAGCTCCCGGACGTTGCCGGGCCAGTTGTACTCGGCCAGCGTGTCCAGGGCGTCGGAGGTCAGCTCGGCCGGCTCGCCCCCGCGGTCCTCGGCCAGCCGCTCCAGGAAGTGCTCCGCCAGAAGCGGGATGTCCTCCTTCCGCTCCCGCAGCGGGGGCAGCTCGAGGGAGATGACGTTGAGCCGGTAGTAGAGGTCCTCGCGGAACCGGCCCTCCTTGATGTCCTGCTCCAGGTCGCGGTTGGTGGCGGCGATGAGCCGGACGTCCACCTGCACCGGCTCGGTGGCCCCCACGGGCACCACCTCGCGCTGCTGCAGCACCCTGAGCAGCTTCACCTGGGTGGAGGGGGCCATCTCGCCCACCTCGTCCAGGAAGAAGGTGCCGCCGGAGGCCGCCACGAAGAGGCCCTCCTTGTCCCGGGTGGCCCCGGTGAAGGAGCCCTCCTTGTGGCCGAAGAGCTCGGACTCCAGGAGGTTCTCGGGCAGGGCCGCGCAGTTCAGCGACACGAAGCGGTCGTCGGCGCGGTGGGAGAGGCTGTGGATGTAGCGGGCGAAGACCTCCTTCCCGGTGCCGCTCTCCCCCCGGATCATGATCGTGGAGTCGCTCTCGGCCACCGCCTCGGACATCTCGAGGGCGTCGAGGAACTCGTCGGACTTGCCCACGGGCTGGAAGGCTTCCTTCGCCTCGCGCTTCTGGAGCTCCTGCTTCAGGCCCCGGTTCTCCCGCTTCATCTCGCCGAACTCCAGCGCCCGCTTGAGGACGGCGGTCAGCTCCTCGTTCTCGAAGGGCTTCTGGATGTAGTGGGTGGCCCCGAGGTTCACGGCCTCGATGGCCGACTTGAGGGAGGCCTGCGCGGTCATCAGCACGACCGGGGTGTCGGGGCTCCGGTCCCGCACCTCCTCGAGCACCTCGACGCCGTCCATCCGGGGCATGCGGATGTCGGTGAGCACCAGGTCGGCGCCCTCCTCGTCGAACGTGTCCAGCCCCTCGCGCCCGCTCAGGGCGCTCAGCACCTCGAAGTCCTGCTTCTCGAGGAGCACGGTGAGGTTCTCCACCATGCTCTGCTCGTCGTCGATGACCAGGATCCTCGGTCGGTCGCTCACGTCTCTGGCCTCCTTGG
>CAYZLN010000062.1:0-7602 GCA_964479295.1 uncultured Gemmatimonadota bacterium | reverse complement strand
TCGTCGTCGATGACCAGGATCCTCGGTCGGTCGCTCACGTCTCTGGCCTCCTTGGACGGACGGCCGCTCGCGCGGCGCCCGCGGGGTGTCGATTCATGCTTCGTCTCGTGTGTGCGGTCCTCGGCGAAGGCGCCGCCCGCCGGTCCTCATCCGGCCTCTTCGCGGCGCTCGTCGTCCCGGCGCGGCAGCACCAGCACGAAGGTGGCCCCCTCGCCGGGCGTCGAGGTGGCGAAGAGCGCGCCGCCGTGGGCCTCGGCCGCCCGGTGGGCGATGGAGAGCCCCAGCCCGCTGCCCCCGTCGCGGCGCGAGTAGAACGGGTCGAAAATCTTCTCCAGCTCTTCCGGGGGGATGCCCGGGCCGTCGTCGATGACGCGCACGCGGACGGGCGATCCGAGCTCCTTCTCCGGGGGCTCGAGGTCCGGCCGCAGCTCGTCGACGACGATCCGGACGGTCGGGGGGTCGTCGGGCTCGGCGGCCTGGACGGCGTTGAGGCAGAGGTTCAGCAGCAGCCGGTGCAGCAGGTCGGGGTCGCCCCAGAGGTCGTTCGGGTCGGTCTCCATCTCCACCCCGAGCCGGGCCGCCGAGGGGGTGTCCGGGTGCTGGCGGACGACGTCCATCACCTCGCCGGCGATGGTCTCCAGGTCCAGGGGGTCCCGCCGCGAGACGCCGACCTCGGCGAAGTCGCCGAACTCCTGGAGCAGGCTGTCCAGCCGATCGGACTCCCGCACCATGAGACGGGTGAGGATGCTCTCCTCGCGCTCGCCGCCCGTCCCGGTCTCGGCGAGCTGCTCGGCGGCGCTTCGGATCGAGGCCAGCGGGTTCTTGATCTCGTGGGCCAGCGACGCCGAGAGCTCCGCCACCGCCTCGAGCCGGTTCGTCCGCACCCGCAGCTCCTGCAGCCTCCGGGCGGGCCGGAGGTCCTGGAGGGCGACGGTGACCGAGGGCGGGCCGTCGCTCCCCTCCATCAGGGTCGTGGTCACCGAGACCGGGAGGGTGTCCTCGCCCGGCTTCCGGACCTCGGCCTCGCGGTTCTCCACGGACTCGCCCCGCCGGAACGTGGCGCGCACCGTCCGGGCCAGCTCCGGGGCCCGCTCGTCCAGCTCCGCCAGCAGGTTCCGGCCCAGCCAGCCGTCGGCGTCGACCCCGAGCAGCGCCTCGGCCGACGGGTTCAGGTAGGCCGCCCGCCCCTCCCGGTCCAGCGTCAGCACGCCCGAGCCCACCCGCCGAAGCACGTCCGCCGCCTCGAGCCGCAGTCGGTGCAGCTCCCCCTCCAGCCGGCGCACCTCGTGGCGGGACTGCCTGAGCCGGGCCCCGATGACGCTGCTGGTGCAGGCCACCGCGGTGAAGATCCCGATCTGGACGAAGACCGGGGGCCCGAGCTGCGCCGGGTACGCCAGCGCCACGTCGGCCAGGTAGGCGACGCCCGTGGCCAGCGCCACGCCGAGCGCCGACCCCAGCGGGAGGACCACCGAGTAGCCGGTGGCGAGCACGATGTAGAAGAGCGGCGGGAAGACGCTCTCGCTGCCCCCGGTGATGTGGACGATGCCCGTGACCAGGAGCACGTCCACGAGGGCCTGCACCAGGAGGAAGCTCAGCCTGGGCTCCCGGTCGCCCATGTGGCTGTACCAGTACGCCAGGGGCGTGACGACGCCCGCCAGGCCCAGGCCGGCCAGCGCCACGGCGCCCAGGTCCCCGGTGAGCGCCTCCTGGGCGCCGAAGACCCCCACGCCCTCCACCACCAGCGCGCTTCCGTAGACGGCCAGGCAGACGATGAGGCGCGCCCCGTAGATGAAGTAGAGCATCCGGGACCGCCCGAGCGCCTCGGCCACCCGCCGGTCGGACCCCACGGTCAGGAGCTGCAGGAGCACGTGCCTCCCCGTCGTGGAGTTGTGTCAGGCCCTGGCGCCTCGACGCCGATGCGCACCGTCCCCACTAAGGGATCGTCGGGCCTTGCAGTTTGCAAGAGCAGGCGCACCGACCCCGGGACGGCGCGTGGCCGGCGGCGGACGGTCCGCCGGGGGCTTCGGCCCCGGTGCGCCGCCTCTCGCGCCGGCCCTCACGTCCACTCCGGCGCCTCGTCGAAGGCCGCCACGCGGTCGAACCCCCCGCCCGCCACCCCGGCGGTGAGGGAGTGGGCGCCGGGGCCGGAGGGGTCGGGGAGGGCCCGCCGGACCAGGCGGCCGCCCTCCGTCTCGACGTCCCCGGCCTCGATGTCGGGCTCGCAGGCGGGCCACAGGCCCAGGGGCTCCACGGCTTCGCGGAGCGTGGGGCGGGGCTCCTCCCAGGTCACGGTCCAGGAGGCGACGCGGAGGCCGGACGGCTCGCCGGCCACGCAGCGGACGCGCAGCGTGGCGGCCTCCCGGCGGTAGATCAGCCAGCGGTCGTCCCCCACCTGCCGGCGGGCGTCGGGCGCGCCCAGCCGCCCCTCCAGCTCGTCGCCGCCGGCGCCGATCAGCCCCGACAGCTCCATCAGGAGGGCAGCACCTCGGGGGCGACCCGCCGCGACTCGCACAGGAAGACCCCCTGCCACCGCCCGAGCACGGGCCGCCCCCCGGAGACCACCGGGGTCACGCCGGGGCCTCCCCCACCCGGTCGGTGATGTCGACGAGCTGCTCCCGGCGGTCGGTCTCCACCTCGATCGTCACCACGGTCGATCGCCTCCTCGCATGTGGTCCTCGACTCGCGACGGCGCCGGAGGGAAACCCGCGGACAGGGCTCGCCGGGGCTCCGGCGGCAGACCCTCGCAGAGGGCTCGCCGGGCTCTTCGTGTCACGACGGGCTCGCTACGGATCGTTCGCCCGGATCCCCCTCTGCGAGGGCCTCCCTCCTCCGCGACTCGGGCAAGCCGACCGGATGGTACTGCCCGCCGCACGCCTTCCTCCGGGATCGACGGCGGCGGCTCCCCTCCGATCGCTCGCCACGAGTCCCGTCCTCCCCGCGGGCTCCTCTCTTCTTAGTCTGCAAGGCCGCCGGCCGCCAGCCCAGGGCCGGCGTGCGCCGCCGCGCGCGATCCTTCGGGCCGACCGTCGGGATCCCCGGGGGGGCGTCCTCCGAGAACGCCTGTACCAGCCGCGACGACAGTCGGTCGCGGGGCCGATCGCACCCGATGCGTTCGGGTGTGCATCGACCTGTGCAATGATTTCGTACCCTGTGAAGCGTTTAGCGGCCGCCGGCCGGCCTCGGGACGTCCGTCGTACCCGGTCCAACTATCGGGGCCACACCACGTTGACACCGTACGTAAGCACCCGGTACCCCCCTTGCTCCCCGAGTTCCCCGGCTTCTGCCGCGGTTGCGGACGCCCGGATCTCCCGGGCCCGGAGCCACGCCATGACGAGGAGGAGACGCCCGCATGCCCCGTCGCGACGGTCGACCGCCCGAAGCCCACGAGGCCCGCGCGGGTCGTCGCCCCACGGCCGGCCCGCCTCGGAGACCCGGGCGCCACGGCTTCAGCCTGGTCGAGATGCTCATCGTCCTGACGGTCCTGGGGACCATGGCCGCCGTCGCCGTCCCCACCTTCCTCAAGGACGACCCGGCGTCCGACGTCCGTCACGCGGCCGACCGTCTGGCCAACGTGCTCCGTCAGGCCCGGTTCCGGGCCGTCTCCCTGAAGCGGCCGGTGCACGTCGAATTCGAGCCCGGCGGGGCCGACGGCTTCTACACCGCGTACGCCGACGACGACGGGGACGGGGACGTCGACGGCACCGCGCCGGAGGTCGAGACCACCCGCATCACCTTCCCGGACCGGTCGAGCGGCCTCCCCGGGGTCGCGCTCCCCGAGGGGGTCCGGTTCGACAGGGGCGCAGCCACCTCGTCGCCCGACGACGACGCTGCGGCGCCCGGCTCGGCGCTCGACCTCCCGGTCAACCCGGTCGTCTTCCGCCCCCGAGGGACGGTGGAGTGGCCGGACGGCGCGACGGATTCCTCCGGCGGCCTCTACCTGAGCCACGCCGACGACCCGGAGATCGTCTACGCGGTCGTCCTCATGCCCACCGGCGCCGTGAAGACCTGGCGCCTCGACGACGGAGGCTGGCGATGAGCGGAAGGATCGCATCCCGGCTGCCGCCCGGCGCGGCCCGGCGGCGTCCGCGACCGGCGTCCGCGTCCCCGTGCGGGGGCTTCTCCCTCCTGGAGGTGATGGTCGCCATCGTCGTCCTGTCGATCGGCGCGATGGCCGTCGCCCGGGCGATGGGAACGGCCCTGGCCACCGGCACCGACGCCGGCGAGCAGACCCGGGCGTCGGCGCTGGCCGTCGACCGGCTGGAGTACCTGAAGTCGCGCCCCGCCACCGAGGTGGACGACGAGCCCGCCGAGAGGATCGACGCGCGCGGGATCCCCGCCCCGGACGGCCCCTACGTGCGGCAGGTGGAGGTCACGGACGCCTCCGAGGGAGCGCGCCCGAACACCAAGGAGGTGACGGTACGGGTCGAGTACCAGGCCGGCGAGCGCGGGACCCGGGAGGTCGAGGTCTACACCGTCCTCTTCGTGAACGACACGTGAGGCACGCGATGCGGCACCGCCGACGCTCGACCGCCGTCCGTCCCCCCGAGAGCGGGGCGTCGTCCCACGTGAGCGGCCGCGGCGACGCGCCCTGCGCCCCCGTTGCCGAGGAGCGGACCCGGGGTGCCGGACGCCCGTCTCGTGGCGCCGCCGGCTTCACCCTCGTCGAGGCGATCATCGCGGTGACGCTGGGGACGCTCGTGGTGGCCGCCGCCTTCTCCCTCTTCAACACCCAGCAGGACGCGGCACGGGCCGAGAGCCTCCGCCTCGAGCTCCAGCAGAACGCCCGCTACGCGCTGGACATGCTGCGCAGGGACCTGCAGGAGACGGGCGAGGGCATGGACCCCCACGACGAGTTCGGCGTCGTGGGCATGATCGACGGCACCGGGACCTCGCCCGACAGCCTCTTCGTCCTCTGGATCGAGCCCGAGACGCCGACCCACTCGGCGGCCGACGACAACGCCGCCGTCTCCGGGCAGGACTCGGCGTGGCTCGACATCACCTGCGACGACCCGGTGGACGACCTGGAGGACGGAGACTTCCTCTACCTGGCCAACGGCTCGGCCCGGGGCGTCGCCGTCGTCGAGGGTTCCGTCCGGGACGTGACGGACAGTTGCAGCGGCGGCGACCCCGGCAGCAAGTCGATCGGCGAGCTGCGGCTGGGCATCGCTCCGGTCGACGGCGAGCGGCACGGCTGGATCTGGGAGGAGGGCAAGAACGACGACGGCGCCGCCTTCCAGAAGGTGCGGGGCGCCGCCTACCATGTCGACGACTCGGACCCCGACAACCCCAAGCTGATCCGGGCCGTCCGCTACCGGCCCGAGGGCCCGGACGCCGGCTGGGACGGCCGTCCGCTGGCCGAGGGCGTCGTCGACTTCCAGACGGCCCTGATCTTCGCCGACGGCGACACCCTGACGGCCGCCGACGGCACCGACCCCGACCTGACGAACGACTACGACGACGTCAACAGCGTCCGCCTGGAGCTCCGGGTCCGCGCCCGTCGGGAGGACCCCGACCTGGGCGACGGCGGCCCCTACGAGCGCTCGTACGGCACCACCGTGACGCCCCGGAACCAGATCTACACCCGGAACCTGCAGGACGACTGACGACCGCCGGCCCCGGAGGGCGGCCGCACGGGCCGCGCCGGCGGGGCCGGTGCCTTCGCGCGAGGAGAGTGGACCATGAGCGACGCGAGCCGCGACGACCGGACGCAACGCGAAGACGCGCCCTTCGAGGCGCCGGCCCGGACGGACGGACCGGCCGACGGCCAGGGCGGCTTCGTGCTGGTGACCGTACTCCTCGTGCTGATCCTGCTGAGCGGGCTGGTCGCGGTGGCGCTCCTGATGAGCCGCGCCGAGGTGCAGATCGGCGGCAACGACTACACCGCCACCCGCGCCTTCTACGCCGCCGAGGCCGGCACGGAGACGATGCTGGCGACGGTTCGCGAGAAGATGTCGGACGGCGTCATCACCCCGTCCGAGGTGGACGAGGTGGACGACGATCCGCCGGACGTCCCGGGCTTCGACCTCGCCACCTACCAGGCCGAGATGACGTCGAGCACCGCCGAGGTGGTGGAGATCACCCAGGGCCCCTTCGCCGGCCTCAAGAGCCTCAGCCGGGAGCTCCTCCTGACGGCGACGACCGAGGGCCCGTCGGGGGCGCGGACGACGGTGGAGCTCAGCGCCGACGCCCTGGCGATCCCGATCTTCCAGTTCGCCTCGTTCTACAACGAGGACCTGGAGGTCTTCCCGGGGCCGGTGATGGACCTCACCGGCCGGGTGCACACGAACGAGCACCTGTACCTCGGCTCGGAGAACGACCTGAACCTCCAGGACGTGGTCACGGCCGCGGGCCACCTGCACTTCCACCGGAAGTACGACCCGGCCGTCGCGCCCGGCGGCGACGTGAACATCCAGCTCAACGACGGAAGCTGGTTCGAGATGGACCAGGACGTCCACACGTTCTGCGGCGGCTCCGACCCCGACCCGGCCTGCAGCGACGCCCAGGCCGAGACCTTCGTCGACTACGCCCAGAGCACCTGGGACGACAATGTCCAGACGGCCGCCCACGGCGTCCAGGCGCTGCGCCTGCCGGTGCCGGAGGGCACCGACCCGTACGAGCTCGTCGTCCCCTGCGACGAGATCTCCGAGCCGTCGATGGAGGAGATCGCCTACGGCTGTCCGGGGAACTGGGACGTGAGGATCGAAGCCACCGGCGCCTCCGTCGACGTGGACGACGGCGGGCTGGGCTGGGACGGCGACGAGGTGGACTTCGCCGTGAACCAGTTCTACGACGACCGGGAGCAGGACTGCGCCATGACCCTGGCCGGCCCGGGGATCGACGAGGACGACGGCGAGTGCGACCCCGGCGAGACGGCCGGCAACGAGACCTCGAACCGCGACGTCGTCGAACTGGACCTCTCCGAGGTCGACCCCTCGGAGTACGCCGGCCTCGGCAGCGGCGACGAGGGCACGATCATCTACGTCACCGCCGACCTCGTCCCGGGTACTCCCGCGACACAGCGCCAGACCGTGCTCCGGGTGCGCAACGGCGAGCAGCTCGAGGGTCCGCTGACCATCGCCACCGACCTCCCCATGTACGTGCTGGGGAACTTCAACTCGGACGCCGACTGGCAGCCGGCCTCGCTGGTCTCCGACAACGTCACGTTCCTGTCGGAGGAATGGGCGTCGGATCCGGACGCTTGGGACGACGACGTGGACGAGAACTCGAAGCCGACCGCCTCCGACACCGAGGTCTACGCCGCCGTCCTCTCGGGCCACACCCAGACGACGGGGCCCGGCGCGGCGTCGGCCGAGGAGGGTGGGCAGTTCGAGAACTTCCCCCGGTTCCTGGAGAACTGGAACTCCGCCACCATGACGATCGTGGGGTCGTTCGTCTCGCTGTGGTACGACCGGTGGTCGGACAGCAAGTGGCAGTGGTGCTGCTCGGGGTACAGCGAGAACTATTACCAGCCCCCGACGCGGGACTGGAGCTTCGACGAGCGGTTCAAGAACCCCGACAACCTGCCGCCGGGCACCCCGGTGGTGGGGCAGATCCTGAAGATCGGCTTCATCCGCACGTACTGAGCGCGCGACCGACGGCTCC
>CAYZLN010000061.1:0-9272 GCA_964479295.1 uncultured Gemmatimonadota bacterium | reverse complement strand
CCGGCTCGACCTCCTCGGCCAGCACCGAGACCTCGTCGTCCACGACCTGCAGGAAGCCCCGGGCGACGTGGAAGCGCTCCACCTCGTCGCCGTCGCCCGCCGGGCGGACCCTGAGCTCGCCCTCGCCCAGCAGCACCGTCATCGGCGCGTGGCCGCGGAGGATGCCCACCATCCCGTCGTGGGCGGGCGCGACCACGCTCTCGGCGCGGCCCTCCCAGCCCACCCGGTCGGGGGCGATCACGGAGACCTCCAGGCTGCGCGCCTCGTCGCTCACGTCCGCACCTCGTCCGTTTCCGCCGTGGAGGCGTGCCCGACCGCGCCCGTCACGCGGCCCGCCCCTCGCCCTCGATCTCCTCGGCCTGCTCCACGGCCTCCTCGACGCCGCCCACCATCTGGAAGGCCTGCTCGGGCAGGTGGTCGAACTCGCCCTCCACGAGCCGCTCGAAGGAGTCGATGGTGGTCTCCAGGGGCACGTAGGTGCCGGGGCGGCCGGTGAACTGCTCGGCCACGAAGAAGGGCTGGGAGAAGAAGCGCTGGATCCGACGCGCCCGCCGGACGATGACCTTGTCCTCCTCGCTCAGCTCCTCCATGCCCAGGATGGCGATGATGTCCTGCAGGTCCTTGTAGCGCTGCAGGATCTCCTGCACCCGGGTGGCGACGCGGTAGTGGCGCTCGCCGAGGATCTCCGGATCCAGGATGTTGCTGGTGGACTCCAGCGGGTCCACCGCCGGGTAGATGCCCCGCTCGGAGATCTGCCGCGAGAGCACCGTCGTCGCGTCCAGGTGGGTGAAGGCCGCCGCCGGCGCCGGGTCGGTGATGTCGTCGGCCGGCACGTAGATGGCCTGCACCGAGGTGATGGACGCGTCCGGGGTGGAGGTGATGCGCTCCTGCAGGTCGCCCATCTCGGAGGCCAGCGTCGGCTGGTAGCCCACCGCGCTGGGCATCCGCCCCAGCAGCGCCGAGACCTCCGAGCCGGCCTGGCTGAAGCGGAAGATGTTGTCGATGAAGACGAGGACGTCCTGCTTCTCGACGTCGCGGAAGTACTCGGCGATCGTCAGCCCCGTCAGGCCCACCCGGAGCCGGGCCCCGGGCGGCTCGTTCATCTGGCCGTAGATGAGGGCCGCCGAGTCGAGCACGCCCGACTCCTTCATCTCCAGCCACAGGTCGTTCCCCTCGCGGGTCCGCTCGCCCACGCCGCAGAAGACCGCCCGGCCGCCGTGCGCCTCGGCGATGTTGTGGATCAGCTCCATGATGATGACCGTCTTCCCCACGCCGGCGCCGCCGAAGAGGCCGGTCTTCCCGCCCTCCACGTAGGGACAGATGAGGTCGACGACCTTGATCCCCGTCTCGAAGATCTGGGTGTGGGGCTCCTGGCTCTCCAGCTCCGGGGGGTCGCGGTGGATCGGCCAGCGCTCGTCCTCGCCGATGGGGCCCTGCTCGTCCACCGGCTCGCCGAGGACGTTCATGATCCGGCCCAGCGGCGCCTCGCCCACGGGCGCGGTGATCGGCCGCCCGGTGTCGCGGACCTCCATCCCCCGCCGGACCCCGTCGGTGGAGTCCATGGCGACGGCCTTCACCTGGTTGCGCCCGATGTGCTGGGCGACCTCGCAGACGAGCCGCCGCTCGTCGCCGCTCTCGTCGGTCCACTCGAGCTCGATGGCGTTGTAGAGCTCGGGCATCTCGCCCGGCTCGAACTGCGCGTCGATCACCGGTCCGATGACCTGGACGACCTCGCCCACGCCCCCGCCGTTCTCCGTCTCGTCAGCCATTTTCGTGTTTCCTCCTACTCTTCTCGGAGGGCCTCGGCGCCCCCCATGATCTCGGCGATCTGCTGTGTGATCTCGGCCTGCCGGGCGCGGTTGTAGCTCCGCTCCAGGTCCTCGAGCATCTCCTCGGCGTTGTCCGTGGCGTTCTTCATCGCCGTCCGCCGCGACGCCTGCTCGGCCGCCGCCGTCTCCAGCAGCGCGTTGAAGACGGCGTTCGTGAGGTGGAGCGGGACGACCCGGTCGAGGATCTCCTCGGCCGAGGGGTCGAGGATGTAGAGCCTCGACTCCCCCTCGTCCTCCGAGACCTCGATCGGGAGGATCCGCCGGTGCGTGATGGGTGTGGTCATCACGTTCTGGAACTGGGCGTACACGACGTAGACGGCGTCGAGCTCCCCGTCCACGAAGCGTTCGACCAGCGGCGACACCAGCGACCGGGCCTCCTCCAGCGCGGGCTGGTCGTCGACGTCCATGCGGCTGCTGGCCAGCTCGCGCCCCCGGAACTCGAAGAACGTGATGCCCTTCTTGCCCACGACGTGGAGCTCGACCTCGGCGCCCTCACCGTCGAGCCGGTCGACCAGCGAGCGACCCTCCTGGATGAGGTTGGAGTTGAACGCGCCGCACAGGCCCCGGTCGCTCGTCAGCAGCACCACGGCGGCCCGGCGCATCTCCTCGGGCTGCCGGAGGAGCGGCTTGAGGTCGGTCATCTCCGGCGTCACGAGCCGGTCGATCACGCGGGTGAGCGTCCGGGAGTACGGACGCGCCTCCTCCACCCGCCGGCGGGCCTTCCGGAGCTTCGACGCCGCCACCATCTCCATGGTGCGGGTGATCTTCTTGGTGTTGTCGACGGATTCCATCCGCCGCTTGATGTCCCGGGCCTTTTCCATGGTCAGCCCGCCGCTCCCGTCTGCTCCCGATCACGGTCGGCGATCTCGTCCGCCGACGCGCCGTCCTCCGCGTCGGCGTCCTCGTCCTCCTCCGCCCGCTCGGACTCGAAGACCTCCATGTAGTCCTCGACGGCCGAGCGGAGGCCCTCCTCGATCTCGTCGGTGAGCTCGAGCTCCTCCTCGAGGGCGTCCACCAGCTCGGGGCGGGACGAGCCCACCCACTCCAGGAAGCCCTGCTCCCAGTCGCGGACGCGGTCGACCTCCAGGTCGTCCAGGTAGCCCTCGGTGGCGGCGAAGACCACCATCACCTGGTCCGTCACCGCCATGGGCTCGTACTGCCCCTGCTTGAGGATCTCCACGACCCGCTCGCCCCGGGCGATCTGCCGCTGGCTGGACGGGTCGAGCTCGGACCCGAACTGCGCGAAGGCCTCGAGCTCCCGGTACTGGGCCAGGTCCAGGCGCAGCTCGCCGGCCAC
Source organism: uncultured Gemmatimonadota bacterium (assembly GCA_964479295.1). Lineage (GTDB taxonomy): Bacteria > Gemmatimonadota > Gemmatimonadetes > Palauibacterales > Palauibacteraceae > CAYVFM01. Next base: position 6,146 of record CAYZLN010000061.1, on the reverse strand, counting down.
GTCCTGCATGGCGTCGACCTGCGCGGCGCCGCCCACGCGCGACACCGAGATCCCCACGTTCACGGCCGGGCGCACGCCCTGGTAGAAGAGGTCGGGCTCCAGGTAGATCTGCCCGTCGGTGATGGAGATCACGTTCGTGGGGATGTAGGCCGAGACGTCGCCGGCCTGGGTCTGGATGATGGGCAGCGCGGTGAGCGATCCGCCTGGCTCCTCGATGTCCGGGTTGCCCTCGACGAAGTCGGGGTCCTCGTTGATCTTCGCGGCCCGCTCCAGCAGCCGGCTGTGCAGGTAGAAGACGTCGCCGGGGTAGGCCTCACGGCCCGGCGGGCGCCGCAGCACCAGCGACATCTCCCGGTAGGCGTCCGCCTGCTTGGAGAGGTCGTCGTAGACCACGAGGGCGTGCTCGCCCTTCTTGTACATGAAGTACTCGGCCAGGGCGCAGCCCGCGTACGGAGCGATGTACTGCATCGTCGTCGCGTCGGAGGCGTTGGCCGCCACCACCGTCGTGAAGTCCATCGCCCCTTCCCGCTCGAGGCGGTCGACGGTGGCCGCGACGGTGGAGGCCTTCTGGCCGACGGCCACGTAGACGCACTTCACGTCGCTGTCGCGCTGGTTGATGATCGTGTCCAGCGCGATGGCCGTCTTCCCGGTCCGCCGGTCCCCGATGATGAGCTCCCGCTGGCCGCGGCCGATGGGGATCATGGAGTCGATGGCCTTGACCCCCGTCTGGAGCGGCTCGTCCACGGGCTGGCGGTAGACGATGCCCGGCGCCTTGCGGTCCACCTTCATCCGGGCCTCGCCCTCCACGGGCCCCTTCCCGTCCAGGGGGTTCCCGAGGGGGTCCACCACGCGGCCCAGGTACTCCTCGCCCGCCGGGATCTCGAGCACCCGGCCGGTGCGGCGCACGTCGTCCCCCTCCTTGAGCTGGAGGTAGTCCCCGAGGATCACGGCCCCGATGTTGTCCTCCTCGAGGTTCAGGGCGAGGGCCGTGATCGTCTCGCCCGTCTCGGAGGACTCGATCTCCAGCATCTCGTTGGCCACCGCCGAGGAGAGGCCCCAGATGCGGGCGATCCCGTCCTTCACCTCCAGGACCTCCCCCACCTCCTCCATGTGGAGGTCCTCCTCGTAGTGGTCGATCTGCTGGAGGAGGGCGTCCTTGATCTCCCCGGCCTTCAGCGATCCTTCGCTCGTCGCCATGATCCCGTCCCGTTGCGTTGCGGTCGTCGTCTGTGTCTCGTGTGTCGGCCCGTCGTCCGCGTGCCGTCCGGCGGCCCGCGCCCTCTAGGAGGCCCGCCCCACGTGCTCGTCCTCCAGCAGCCGGTCCTCCAGGTCGGAGAGCCGTCGGCGGAGCGATCCGTCCATCACGTGGTCCTCCAGCCGGATCACCACGCCGCCCAGGATCTCCTCGTCCACCCGGAAGTGGGGGACGATCTCCTTGCCCGTGGCGCCCGCCAGGGCGCCGACGATCTCCTCCCGGAACTCGTCGTCGGGCTCGCGGGCCAGCGTGACGGTGGCGTGGACCCGGCCCTCGCGCTCGTCCACCAGGCTGCGGTACTCCTTCTCGATCTGCGGCAGCCGGCGCTGGCGACCCTTGTCCAGGAGCACCAGGAGGAACCGGACGAACGCCTCGGGCGCCTTCTCACCGAAGGCCTCGCGGATCGCCTCCTTCTTCTCCTGCAGGGTGACCCGGGGCGTCTCCAGGAAGCGCCGGACGTCCTCCTCGAGGCGGTACAGGGCCGCCATCTCGGAGAGGTGCTCCCCGAAGGCCCCCACGGCGTCCTCGCGGACGGCCAGCTCCAGCAGCGCCTCCGCGTAGTTCCGGACGACGGCCGTCTGGCTCATCCGATCTCGGAGACGTAGTCGCGGACGAGCTCCCGGTCCCGCTCACGGTCGACCCGGGCGCCCATGAGCCGCTCGGCGGCCTTCATCGCGACGTCGACCGCCTCGCGGCGGACCTCGTCCATGAGCTGCTCGCGCTCCCGCTCGAGCTCCTTCCGGGCGCGAGCAAGCATCTTCTCGTGCTCCTCGCGGGCCTCCTCGATGATCTCCTCCCGGCGATGCTCGCCGGCCTTCCGGCCCTCCTCGATGATGTCCTGGGCCTCGCGGCGGGCCTCGGCGAGCTGCTCCTTCTGCTGCTCCAGCAGCCGCCGGGCCTCCTCGCGCTCCTGCCGGGCCTCCTCGATGGCCCCCTCGATCCGCTCCCGGCGCTCCTCCAGGCCGCCGGCGATCATCGGGAAGACCTTCCACGCCAGCACGAAGAGGGTCAGCAGGAAGAGGACCCACGTCCAGATCGCCAGGCCGAGGTCCAGCGAGAAGATGGCCGATCCCCCCTCCTGGGCCGCCAGGGCGCCCGGCAGGGCCGTCGCCAGCCCCGCCAGGATCGCAGCCGGGAGGACCGGCCCGCGTGCGGAGTCGCTCACCGGAGGAACCCGGCGATGACGAGCCCGAAGAACGCCACGCCCTCGATCAGCGCGGCGAGGATGATGGCGCCGGTCTGGATCTGGTTCGCGGCCTCGGGCTGGCGGGCCATGGCCTCGGTCATGGCGCCTCCGATGCGGCCGATTCCGAGGCCGGCTCCGAGAACGACGAGCCCGGCGCCCACGATGGCGATGCCGGCGCCGATGTCCCCGGCCCCGCCCACGGCTTCCTGGATCATAGCGAACATGCTCAGCATCGATGCACTCCTTCGTGTTCGTGTTGTCGGTTTCGCTTCGCTCTCGACGTCCACCCGCCCCACACGCCGCGAGCGTCCGCGGGACGGAGCCGGGCCGCGTCGGCGGCGCCGGCGTCAGTGCGCATGTCGTATCAGGCCGATGAAGACGGCCGTCAGGATGGCGAATATGTAGGCCTGGAGGAAGGCGACGAAGATCTCCAGGAACATGATGAAGAGGCCCAGCACCAGCGGGCCCACCACGGCGGTGAGCCCGGACAGCGCCTCGAAGCTGCCGTAGACCGCGATCAGGCCGAGCAGCGAGAGGAGGACGATGTGCCCGGCCGTCATGTTGGCGAAGAGCCGGATGGCCAGGGCGAAGGGTTTCGTCAGCTTCCCCAGGATCTCCACCGGGACCATGATGACCATCATGACCGCCTTGCCCCACGGGGGGAGCCCCTCGGGGGCGTGGAGGATCGTCCCCAGCCACCCTTTGAAGCCCAGCTCCTGCATCCCCGCCGCCTCGATGGCCACCAGCGAGACGAGGGCCAGCGCGCCGGTGACCATGATGTTCGAGGTCGCCGTGGCCCCGAAGGGCACCATCCCCAGCAGGTTCGCGTAGAGGATGAAGAAGAAGAGCGCGATGACGAGGGGGACCCAGCGCTCCCCGCCGCGGCCGATGTTGTCCATGGCGACGTCGTCCCGGAGGTAGAGGTAGAACGCCTCCATGGCGTTCAGCAGCCCCCCGGGCGGCTCCTCTCCCTGCTTCAGGTCCCGGGCCTCCCGCGCGGCCAGCCACATCGTGATCACCGTCAGCAGGGAGGCCAGGAAGAGGAAGAAGACGTGCTTGGTGATCGAGAGGTCGATCTCGAGGCCGGGGATCGGGACGGGGCCGAGCTGCAGCGCGCCGAGGACACCGAACGGGTCGAGCTCGAACGCCGGCGTGTGGATCGGCTCGAAGGTCGGCAGGTGGATCTCGGTGAACGCCAGGTCGAGGGTCGGGGCGTCCGCGACGTGGTGCAGCAGCGTCTCGGCCCCCAGCTCCTCCGACCCGTGCGCGCCCCCGGCGCCGTGCGCCGCCTCCTGGCCCGCCGCCCCGTGGGCCGCCTGCCCGGCGCCGGACGACGCGGCGGCCTGCCCGTCGGGCTCGCCGCCGTGCTGCTGCAGGAGGGCCGTCGCTGTGTGGAGGAGTCCGGTCATCTCGATCTATCGTCGTCGGCGGGCCCCGTCGCCGGGGCCCGCTCCTGGAACTCGTTTCCGCTGTCGCCGGTCCGTCCGGTCCCGCTGCCCGCCGACCCGCCGGCGGCCGCCGGCTGGCGTCGGAGGAGCCACACCGCCTCGAGCGCCAGATACGCCACCAGCGCCGCCACGTAGGCGACGGCGGCGTCCCGCGTCGGCAACCCGGTGGCGGCGCCGGCCGCCACGATCACGCCGAATCCGCCGAGGCGGAGGGCGATCCCACCGGCCCAATCGCGCACGGCGCGCTCGCCCCGGGCGATCGCCCCCGCCAGTCGCCAGAACGACGGCGCCTGCAGGGCCCAGGCCATCGCCAGCCCGGCCGCGACGGCGCGGGGCGAGCCCGCGTCGAGGGCCCCGGCCCCCAGCCCGCCGGCGACCGTCAGCGCGGCGGTGGCCGCCAGGTACCCGGCCCTCGACCAGAGCCTCACGGCCGCCCCCCGGGGGCGTCGTCCGGGCCCGACGCGTCCTCCGCGTCGTCCCCGGGGTCGTCGCCGTCCCGGGGGCCGACGAGCTGCCGGTACATGCTGTAGAAGCCCGCCGCGAAGCCCACACCCGCCCCCGTCAACACGAAGAGCGGGGTCGTGCCCAGCCGCCCGTCCAGCCAGTCGCCGAGCCAGGCGAAGAGGGCGGTCGAGAGCGCGATCGTGAGGCCGTGGCCCGCGTGGCGGCCGACCTCTCCGAGAGCGGAGTCCCGGGATGTCGGGTCGGACCCCTGGCGGCCGGAGGGGCGATCCGGTGACGTCACGGTTTCGCGCGCTCCTCGCCCTTGGGCGGCGATGTTAGACGCTTGTGAAAAATTTCGCAAGCCCGGGCGGTTGACGCGCTCACGCGGGCAGATCTAGCTTTGCCGCCCGTTGGCGTGGCCTTCGCGGATGTGCCTCATCGCAAGGTGCAGGCCGCGGCGAGAGAGGCCCGTCGCGGGCCGGAGCCGCCCCTCCGACCGGAGGCACGCCCCAGCCGAACGATGATCGGCACGCTCGTTCTCTTCGTCGTCCTCCTGGTGCTCTCCGGGTTCTTCTCCGGCTCGGAGATCGCCTGCTTCTCCGTCTCCCAGGCCCGCGCCCGGGCCCTGGCGGAGGAGGGGCGCCGTGGGGCCGCGGCGCTGGTCGCGCTGAAGTCCACCCCCGATCGCCTCCTCATCACGATCCTGATCGGCAACAACGTCGTCAACATCGGCGCCGCCTCCCTGGCGACCTACATCGCCACCCGGGCGGTGGGCTCGGCCGGGGTCGGACTGGCCACCGGGGTCGTCACGCTGCTGGTGCTCTTCTTCGGCGAGATCCTGCCGAAGAGCGTGTTCGCGGCCCACGCGGACCGCGCCGCACTGTGGGCCGCGCCCGTGCTCCAGGGGCTCTCGAAGGCGCTCTTCTTCCTGGTCGCGCCGCTGGCCGCCCTGACCCGGCGGATGGTGCCCCGCGGCGCCCGCCGGGGCGGACAGCAGGTCAGCGAGGGCGAGATCCGCAAGCTCACCCAGATGGGCCACGTCTCGGGCACGATCGAGGAGCACGAGCGGGAGCTCATCGAGCGCACCTTCCTCCTGGACACCACCCGGGCGTGGGAGGTCATGGTGCCGCGGGTCGACGTCTTCGCGTGGCCCGACGACGCGACCCTCTCCGAGATCGCCGACGAGCTGGCGGAGGTGCCCTACAGCCGGATCCCCGTCTACGACCACTCCCTCGACGACGTCACGGGGATCCTCTACGTCCGCGACGCCTACCGGGCCCTGGTGGACGGGCGCTCGGACGTCCCCCTCCTGGAGCTCGCGCGGGAGCCGTTCTTCGTGCCGGAGACTCTGACCCTCATCGAGGTGCTGGGGCAGTTCCAGGCGCAGCGGGTCCACATGGGGCTGGTGGTGGACGAGTACGGCGGCACCGACGGCCTGGTGACGCTCGAGGACGTCCTGGAGGAGCTGGTGGGGGACATCGTCGACGAGGTCGACGTGCCGGAGGAGCGCTTCATCCCCGTCGGCCGCCACGAGGCGCTCGTCGACGGGTCGACGGACCTCCGGCGGATCAACGAGCACTTCGACACGTCGCTGCCGGGCGTCGACCACCGGTCGCTGAACGGCTACCTCCTGGAGGAGCTCGGGCGGGTCCCCCAGCCCGGGGAGGTGATCGAGCGCGGACGGGTGCGGGTCGAGGTGCTGGGCGCCAGCGACACGCAGGTGACCCGGGCCCGGCTCACGCGCCGCGAGGCCGCCGCGGCGGGACGGCCCGGGGGCGCTGGCGGGGCGTCGACCGACGGACGCCCCCCCGGC